>JAADJB010000020.1 GCA_013151035.1 Gammaproteobacteria bacterium | reverse complement strand
AGGCCGGATATATGGAAGCAATCCTGTCACTGTTAAAGGTTCACAATGTCTTGCAAACTGGGAGGAGACCATATATGCGTACCACGCACCAGGGTATTGGTGCGCGGTGCGCACCCTACACATATCTCAGACCCGTTTTTTGGCTCTGACCCCATCGAGCGGTTAGAGAAGATCAATCCCTATCTCTTGAGTTAACGGGGCAGCAATGATCTGCTATGATAATTGTTTCGTTGTGATAGAAAGTTTTATTGAGGATGTTATGCAAAAAGGCTCAACATTGGATATCTCCCGACAGGCGGCGTTGGATTACCATGAATTCCCGCGCCCAGGCAAGATTGCTACCGAGTTAACCAAGCCCTGTGAGACCCAGCAGGATCTTGCGTTAGCTTATACGCCGGGTGTGGCAGAGCCGGTGCGCGAGATTGCCGGGGATGCAGAACAGGCCTACCGTTATACCGGTAAGGGTAATCTGGTTGCGGTGATTACCGATGGTACTGCCGTCCTCGGGTTGGGTAATGTCGGAGCACTGGCGGGTAAGCCGGTGATGGAAGGTAAGGCCGTCCTGTTCAAGCGTTTTGCCAATATTGATGTCTTTGATATTGAAGTCGATGCCGCTGATCCGGCAGATTTTATTAGCACGGTAGAGCGCATTGCGACGACCTTTGGTGGTATCAATCTGGAGGATATTGCCGCCCCACACTGTTTTGAAATTGAACGTATATTATCTGAAAAACTGGATATTCCGGTATTCCATGATGATCAGCATGGGACTGCCATTATTATCTCGGCGGGTTTGCTTAATGCGTTGGAGATACAGGGCAAGACGCTGGCAGAGGCACGGATTGTTTGTCTCGGTGCCGGGGCGGCGGGGATTGCCTCTATGCGTCTGTTAAAGGGGCTGGGTGCGAAGCCTGAAAATCTGTTTATGGTGGATCGCAAGGGTGTTATCCATGATGGACGTGATGACCTGAATCAATACAAGCAGGAGTTTGCGGTACATACGGATCGTCGCAGCCTGGCTGATGCAATGAAGGGTGCGGATGTGTTTATTGGTGTATCCGGGCCGGATCTGTTGAGTCCGGATACATTGAAGTTGATGGCGGCAAACCCAGTGGTTTTTGCCTTGTCGAATCCTGATCCGGAGATTCATCCACAGCAGGCACATGCGGTACGTTCCGATCTGATTATGGCAACCGGACGTAGTGATTACCCCAATCAGGTCAATAATGTCCTGGGCTTTCCTTTTATTTTTCGTGGTGCGCTGGATGTGCGTGCGCGTTGTATTAATCTGGAGATGCAGATGGCGGCAGTACATGCCCTGCGTGAGTTGGCGCATGAACCTGTTCCAGTCGAGGTGCTACAGGCCTATACGGTCGATAGTCTATCTTTCGGCAAGGACTATATTATTCCCAAGCCAGTGGATGCGCGTTTAATAGATTGTGTCCCGCGCGCGGTGGCACGGGCAGCCGTGGATAGCGGTGTTGCCAGACTGGCTCTTCCTGAATATTACCGATAAGATCGCTTCTGAATGGTCATCTGTGCAGGAATGACGGGTTAATGAAAATAGATAATCGTATAGTGAGGGATGCAGTATGAGTGAACGCAAGATTGTTCTAACCGATTCAGAGACTGATAAGGTTGTGGAAATGGAAGTTCAACAGGCTAGTCAAGGGCCTGATGTGCTTAATCTGACCGGGCTATACAAGGAATTGGGTTGTTTAAGTTATGACCCCGGCTTTTTGTCTACCGCCAATTGCACCAGTAAGCTGACCTATATTGATGGTGAAAAGGGGATTTTGGAATATCGCGGTTATCCCATTGAACAATTAGCTGAGAAAAGTAATTTCATGGAAGTTGCGCACCTGTTGATGCATGGTGAGCTGCCGGATGCCGATGCGTTGAAAGAATTTACTCATATCATGACGCATCACACCATGATGAATGAAAACGTGAATCACTTTTACTCGGGCTTTTATCATGATGCGCATCCAATGGCCATTATGGTCGGGGTTGTTGGTTCACTGGCGGCGTTTTATTTTGATTCAACAGATATCAGTGATCCACGCCATCGTGAGATTAGTGCCTATCGTCTAGTTGCCAAGATGCCCACTATTGCAGCCGCTTGTTATCGCCATACCATTGGTTTACCTCTGGTCTATCCGCGTAATGATCTGAGTTATTGTGGTAACTTCCTGCACATGATGTTTTCGGTGCCCTGTGAGGAATATCAGGTTGACCCTTTGGCTGAACATGCGTTGGATGTCCTGTTTATATTACATGCCGATCATGAGCAGAATGCCAGTACGGCAACGGTAAGGCAGGCGGGTAGCTCGGGCGCAGATCCATTTGCTTGTATTGCGGCGGGTATTTCATCGCTCTGGGGCCCCGCTCATGGTGGCGCTAATGAGGCGGTTTTGAATATGCTGGAAGATATTGGCGATGTCAGTAATATTCCTGAGTATATTGCGCGTGCCAAGGATAGTAATGATCCCTTCCGTTTAATGGGTTTTGGTCACCGCATCTATAAGAACTATGATCCAAGGGCGCGAATTATTCGTGATGTTTGTCATCAGGTGTTGGAGAAAATGGGCGCTTCGGATGATCGCTTGTTTGGGCTGGCGATGCGCCTGGAAGAGGTTGCGCTGGAGGATGAGTACTTTATCAAGCGTAAACTCTATCCTAATGTTGATTTCTACTCCGGGATTATTTATCGCGCCCTGGGTATACCGACCAATATGTTTACCGTGATGTTTGCGATTGCGCGGACGGTGGGCTGGGTGTCGCACTGGATGGAGATGATGGCTGATCCCAATCAACGGATTAGTCGCCCGCGCCAGTTCTATCAAGGGCCCGTACGGCGTGATTATGTGCCTCTGTCAGAACGCGATTGATTGTTAAAACAAAGGATCATCATCACCATTGTCATCCACGTTTATCGAGCGATCATCGTAACTGACGCGGGGCACATATGCGCTGCGGAAGGTCTCGAAGATGGCATCTTTTTGGCCACTGGAGGCTAGTAAGCCAGTCTTGGGATCAATACGTACAGTCACCATGTCGGCGGGCATATCCAGTGTGGATTCCGCACTGTCCTGCAAGGCAACTCGCATATAGTTGATCCACATGGGCAGGGCTGCACGGCTGCCGGTTTCATAGTTGCCCAGTGGTTGTACCTGATCGAAGCCTACCCATGTGGTGGTGACCAATTCTCGGTTAAAGCCACAAAACCAGGCATCGCGCTGGTCATTGGTGGTGCCGGTCTTACCTGATAAATCACCCCGTTTTAATACGCGTGCACGCCGTCCGGTGCCGCGTTTGATAACATCGTTCAGCATGCTGGTGATCTGGTAGGCATTTTGCGGGCTAATGGCGGTGGGTGCCTGTCGCATCAGCAGGTGTTCTTTTTCACCCTCGCTGGTGTCTTCATTAATCAAGCATTGAGCGCAGGCGAGCAGGGCTTGTGCCTGGTATATAATATTGCGGCGAACATCCCTGATCTCGTCAATAAGATAGGGTTCAATACGAAAGCCACCATTGGAGAAGACGCTATAGGCACGAGCCATCTCCATCGGTGTGACCGATGCGCTACCGAGAGAGAGTGACAAATCTCTGGGGAGTTGTTTCCTGTTGAAGCCAAACTTTACCGCATGCTGGATGGTGTGGCGAATACCGATGGCCTGTAACAAACGAATAGAGACCAGGTTTCTGGAACGTACCAGCGCCTCACGCATGCGTGTGGGGCCATAAAATTTCCCGCTATAGTTTTCTGGTCGCCATGCGCTTTCCAGTGCCGGATCATCGAATACAACGGGTGCATCATTAATGATGCTGGCGGGTGTGAAGCCTTTTTCCAGTGCGGCTGAATAGAGTATGGGTTTAAAGCTGGAGCCGGGCTGACGTTGAGCCTGTGTGACGCGGTTAAACTTACTACGATAGAAATTGAATCCGCCAACCAGTGCCTCGATAGCACCATCATCGGAGCGTAGTGATACCAGTGCGCCTTCAACCTTGGGAGTCTGGCTTAGTTTCCATGTCGGTGAGGTGATGTTTTCAATCAGGACGATATCACCCTCTTGAACGATTTGCCCGGCTTGTTCCGGTTTATTGCCTCGTTGGTTTAGTTTGATATAGCGGCGTGCCCAGGAGAGTCCATCCCATTCTATGGTTTGTTGCTGACCCTCCCGGGTGATGACGTGAATGTTTTTTTCATTGACCTCGGTTACCAGGGCAGGGCGTAACCCGGCATTATTTGACCAGGGTTTTAGTATTTTTTCGAGGCTGGCTTTTGAGCTGTCTCTATCCCATTCAATATGCGCTTCCGGGCCACGATAACCATGTCGATATTCATATTCCAGCAGATTCTTGCGTACCACCATATTGGCCGCCTTCTGTTTTTGGCTATCAATGGTAGTGTATACGGTATAGCCTGCCGTATAGGTATCACTGCCATAGCGTTTCAGCATCTCAGCACGTACCATCTCAGCGATATAGGGTGCATCTACTTCCATTGAAGGGCGATAAAGGCTGGCCTCATCGGCTGTATGCAGTGCCGTGTCGTATACATCATCATTGATATAGTTGAGTTTATGCATCCGTCGCAGGACATAGTTTCTGCGTAGCAAGGCGCGACTCGCGTTAGTGACCGGGTTGTAGCTTGAAGGTGCCTTGGGCAGGCCGGCAATCATGGCCATTTGGGCAATATCCAGTTCCTTTAGCGGCAGATTGTAGTAGGTTTGTGCGGCAGCAATAACGCCATAGGATCGATGGCCGAGGTAGATCTTGTTGAGATAGAGTTCAAGAATTTGTTGTTTGCTTAATTCACGCTCCATGCGCAGTGCCAATAATATCTCGGTGGCCTTACGCAGATAAGTCTTTTCCCGACTGAGAAAGAAATTACGTGCGACTTGCATGGTAATAGTGCTGCCACCCTGACGTTTTTCACCGGTACGAATGAGCTCAAACAATGCCCTTAATATACCCTGGTAGTCGACCCCGGGGTGGATAAAGAAACGGCTGTCTTCAGCGGCAAGAAAGGCCTTAATCAATAAGGGGGGTAGTTCATTATAGGTGACTGGGGTACGTTTTTTTTCGCCAAATTCAGCCAGTAGTTTGTGGTCACGGGTGTAGACACGCAGTGGAATTTGTAGTCGAATATCGCGCAGTTGCTGAATAGACGGGAGTTGCTGGGCAAGGGTGCGATAGCCCTGTATGCTGGCAATGGTTAGACCGGTAGTCAAAAGGATAAATATTACGAGCCAGAGAATGCGTTTGCGGGATCTTTTTGGCTTCATTGGCTACTGTGTTGTGGGGGTTGGTTTTGATGAGGCTCTAGTATAGCGTGAGACTGTGATGAATGTCATAGAATAAGACCTGTCTGTCGGGTTACTTTGTTGCGGCAGGTATATTAAACATGTTGTTGACAAAAGCTGACGCATAACATTTAATACTCAACAGTATCTTTGCGGCGCAACCGTATTGATAAACAAAGGAAAAAAGATTGCAGTTATCTGATCTGATAAAAAGAAAGAAGCAGGCGATTCTGGGAATTGATATTAGTTCAACGACCGTCAAGTTGCTGGAATTAAGCTTCAATGGTTCACGTTACCGGGTAGAAAGTTACGCGGTCGATCCCCTGCCCCCTAATGCCGTGGTTGAAATGAACATTAACGACATTGATGCCGTTGGTGAATCGATTGCGCATGCGGTGAAACGTTCGGGCACCAAGGCCACCCTGGTGGCGGTTGCTGTGGCAGGTTCTTCGGTGATTACCAAAATTATTACCATGCCCGCCGCACTGTCAGATCGTGAGATGGAGATGCAGATCGAACTTGAGGCGGATCAATATATTCCTTATCCCATTGAAGAAGTGAGCATTGATTTTGAGGTGCAGGGCCCGACTGCGGATGATCCTGAATCTGTTGATGTGCTGTTGGCTGCCTCACGTAGTGAAAATGTTGATATGCGCGCAGCGGTAGTCGAGTCGGCCGAATTAATCGCTAAGATTGTAGATATCGAGGCCTATGCGATGGAAAATGCCTTTTCCCTGATTGCGGAACATTTCCCTGATCGTGGTAAGGGTATGACGATTGCCATGGTCGATGTGGGTGCGACTATGACCACATTAAACGTATTGCATGACAATAAAATTGTCTATACCCGGGATCAGGTCTTTGGTGGTAAGCAGCTGACTGAAGAGATTATGCGTCGTTATGGTATGTCCTATGAAGAGGCCGGTATGGCGAAACGTCAAGGCGGGCTGCCGGAGACTTATGAAGAGGAAGTATTGAATCCTTTCAAGAAGGCGCTGGCACAGCAGGTGAGCCGTTCGTTACAGTTTTTTTATTCCTCGACCAATTATAATAGTGTTGATCGTATTGTGCTGGCAGGTGGTGGTGTTTCATTGCCCGGAATTCAGGAATTAGTACAGGACACCATAGAGATTGAAACAATTATTGCTAACCCCTTCAGTAACATGACTCTTGCACCCAAGGTGAATGCCCAGGCACTGGCGAAAGATGCGCCGGCAATGATGATTGCCTGTGGTTTGGCGCTAAGAGGAACGCGTTAATGGCCTATATCAATTTACTGCCTTGGCGTGAAGAGTTACGCAATGAAAAGAAACGTGCGTTTGTGGTTATCTCGGGTGGTGCGGCGATTGTTACCGCCCTGGTGTTTTTGCTGGTTCACATACAGATTGCCGGCATGATTGATTGGCAGATGCAACGGAATGCCTATATTGAGCAGGCAACAAGCAGGCTTGATGAGAAAATTAAAGAAATTCAAGAGCTTAATAAGGTGCGCTCGCAGTTATTGGCGCGTATGAATGTTATTCAGGAGCTACAGGGTAGCCGTTCGTTGAGTGTACATCTGCTGGATGAGCTGGTCACTACGGTGCCAGAAGGGCTGCATTTGTCTAACTTTAAGCAGGATAGGGATCGGCTGGAGATGTCTGGTGTGGCGCAATCCAATGCCCGCGTATCGGCTTATATGCGGAGTATTGAACGTTCTGACTGGATGAAAAAACCGGTGCTGGATGTTATCGAATCAGAAGAGTTGAATCGACACCGGATCGCGCAGTTTAGTCTGCATGCGTTACAGGAAGGCAAGCATGAAGACACGGGTGTTGAGGAATAATTATGGATCTGGCAGAACTCAACGAACTTGATTTTAGCGATGTCAGCGCCTGGCCATTGCCGGTGCGTATCGTGGTGGTGGTATTGATTATATCTTTGGTGCTGGGGCTGGGTTACTGGTTTGATACCAAGGATCAACTGGTCGAACTGCAGCAGCAGGAGCAGCGTGAAGGTGAGCTCAAGATGATCTTTGAGAGCCGTAGTGTGCTGGCGGCTAATCTGGATGCCTATAAAAAACAGCTGGCAGAGATGAGAAAGTCTTTTGGTGCGATGTTGCGTCAATTGCCAGACAAGACCGAGGTGGCTGACCTGCTGGTTGATGTCTCGCAGACCGGTCTGGTGAGTGGTCTGGAATTTGAGTTGTTTCGCCCTATGGAAGAGCTTCCAAAGGATTTTTATGCGGAATTACCGATTCGTATCAAAGTGTTAGGTGGTTATCATGAGTTTGGCGAGTTTGTTAGCGGGGTGGCCGCTTTACCGCGTATTGTGACGGTGCATGATATCATTATTAAACCGATTGGTGATAGTGCAGATGGTAGCTTGTTATCCATGGAAATGATTGCCAAGACTTATCGTTATCTGGATGAGAATGAGTTGGGTAACGAGGAATGAGATTGCTACGATACACAATACCCTTGTTGATACTCGGCTTGACGGCCTGCAGCGATGATGCGAATTTTCATGATCTTGATCAGTATGTTGCGGATGTTGAGGCGCGGCAGCGGCCCAAGATAAAGCCATTACCGGAATTTACCCCCTATGAAACCTACCTGTATCAGTCGGCTGAACTGCGTAACCCTTTTATTGCGCCGGAGTTATCGGATGTGCAATCGAACGCGGCGGGGGATAAGAGCGGTGTTGCCCCGGATCCGGATCGTTCCCGTGAAGCGATGGAGTTATTCCCTCTCGATAGTCTGCGTATGGTCGGTACCCTGGAACAGAATGGTGTGATGTGGGCATTGATTATGGCACCGGATGATGCCATTAATCGCCTGCGGGTGGGTAATTATATGGGGCAGAATTATGGTCGCATTATTGGTATTAGTGAATATGAGATCGAACTGACAGAGATTATCCCGGATGGTATGGGTGCCTGGTCTAAAAGTAACACAACCATAACCCTGGCAGAATAGGATTATGATGGAGATAAAAAAATGATTGTATCGCCCCGGATCGAACAGGTGATTAGAAGTAACAGGGCTCAATGGATGCTCGCCGTTGTCGGTGTTTTGCTGCTATGGCTATGCAGTACGAATATTGCCGTTGCGGCAGCAATGAATACCCTGAAATCTATTGATGTTGGTGTGTTATCTGATGATCGTGCGCAGATTGTGCTTAATCTGAGTCAGGCCCCTGCGAGTAAACCTGCTAGTTTTATTATCAAGCAGCCGGCACGCATTGTGTTTGATCTGGCTGACACTCGTTCATTGATCAACAAGCGCCCACGCCCATTATCTATTGGTGTTGCCAAGAGTATCACTGCGATTGAGGCAGGGGGTAAGACGCGGGTTATTTTGAGCCTGGATAAGATTGCTAACTATGATCTACAGATTAAAGATACACGCATTGTTATCACCATGCAGAATGAGAAACCGGCAGTGGTGGTGCCAGCGGCGGCGGTGGAGAAACCCTCTGTGGTTAAGTCGGTCTTTAATCGGATGTTTTCTACTAAGCCCGAACGGCGTGTAGTGAAGAAACGACCCGTCATGCGTACCGGGATCAAGAATGTGGATTTTCGTCGTGGTGAACAGGGCGAAGCGCGGATTATTGTGACCTTGTCGGACCCTTCTTTACCAATTGATATGTCGCAGCGTGCCGGTAAAATTATTGCTGATTTTCATGGTTCTATGTTGCCTAGCCATCTGCAGCGGCGTTTGGATGTGCTTGATTTTGCCACCCCGGTTAAAGAAGTAGATGCCTTTGTGCGTAAGGACGGGGCGCGTCTGGTCATCAGTGCGATTGGTGATTATGAGCATCTCGCCTATCAATCGGATGATCGTTTTATTATTGAGGTACGCAAGGTAACCAGCGCCGAGATGGATGCGCGCAAACGAGAGGAGTTTGGTTTTACTGGCGATAAGCTTTCATTAAACTTTCAAAGTATCGAGGTGCGTTCGGTATTGCAGTTGATTGCTGATTTTACCGGCGTAAATATCGTGGTTTCAGATACCGTTACCGGTAGTTTGACCCTGCGCCTCAAGGATGTACCCTGGGATCAGGCGCTGGATATTATCCTCAAGACCAAGGGCTTGGATCAGCGTAAGGTGGGTAATGTCATGCTGGTTGCCCCGAGTGAAGAGATTGCAGTGCGTGAGAAGATGGAGCTGGAGGCACAGCAACAGATCGAGGATCTGACACCGGTCTATTCTGAGTTTATTCAGATCAATTATGCCAAGGCAGCCGATATTGCCGACCTGTTAAAGGCGAAGGATAATTCGCTGTTATCTGAACGTGGCAATGTATCCATTGATGAGCGTACCAATACCTTGTTGTTGCAAGATACCTCGGACAAGTTGGCCGAGATCAGGGAGCTGGTCGTCATCCTGGATGTGCCGATTCGTCAGGTATTGATTGAATCGCGTATTGTTGTTGCGAATAATGATTTTTCTCGTGAACTAGGTGCCCGCTTCGGTATTACCGGGGCAAGGAACAACAATAATACGGTGACAACCATTTCCGGTTCATCAACAGCAACCGATAGTATGATGGTGAATGCTGCCAGCAATATTCAGACCAGTGGTCAGCCCTTCCCGTTAGGTATTCCTGATAAGGCGGATCGTATGATGGTGGATCTGCCGGTTAGTAGTGCTGCCGGGCGTTTCTCGTTGGGTATCCTGGCGGCTGATTATCTGCTGGATCTGGAAATATCGGCATTACAGGCAGAAAATCGTGGTGAGTTGATATCTAGTCCACGCGTGATCACATCGAATCAGAAAGAGGCCGTGGTTGAACAGGGCGTTGAAATCCCTTATCAACAGGCGTCTTCCAGTGGTGCGACCTCGGTGAGTTTCAAGAAGGCGGTATTGAGCCTGAAGGTGACCCCGCAGATCACCCCGGATGATCATATCTCCATGACCCTGGATGTGAGTAAGGATTCAGTCGGTGAGCTGTATGCCGGTGTCCCCAGTGTCAATACCAACTCGATCTCTACCCAGGTGCTAGTGGGTAACGGTGAGACCGTGGTGTTGGGTGGTGTCTATCAGGAACAGAATGTGGTGGGTTCTGACAAGGTGCCATTGTTAGGTGATATACCGGTGTTGGGGTACCTGTTCAAGAGTAATAGTAAGTCGGAGAAGAAATCAGAGTTATTGATCTTCGTGACACCCAAGATTATTAAGGAAGGGCTACGCATTCAGTAGTAGTCCTGGTAGTTGAATTTATTTTAATTAGGAGTGGTTGACCATGCGTCAATTCTTTCAGTCTGTATCTGTCTTGTTTGTCTTATTGTTGCTGAGTGCCTGTGGCGGCGGTGGCGGTGGGGGCGGTGCCTTTAATCAGCCTGCTGCCGGTTTGGTTGTTGATCCGGCAACGACGGTAGTGACCCTGAATGTTCAGGCCAGTGCTGCACAATTGAATTCAGATAGCAGTGACGAGGTAACTCTGACTGCGTTTTTAACGGATATCAACGGGGTGGCTGTCGAAAATGCTGAGGTTAGTTTTTTAGCGAGTAGTGGTTCGGTTGTTATTACCCAGGGCACCTCGGATAGTGCGGGTAAGGCAATAGCCACCTTAAATGCGGGTGGAAATTCTGCGCTACGCTCGATTACGGCAACAGTAAAAGTCGGTACGTTGACAGTTACCACCGTGGTTACTGTGGTGGATCTTGGTGCGGGTGCAACTGTGGATGCACTGGTTGTGAGGCTTGGCGCATCACAGTTGAACCTTGATGGTAGTGATAGTCTAACTTTGACAGTTGTTCCGGTGGTGGCAGGTGGTGTTGCTGTGCAAGGTGTGCTGGTTAGTTTTACAGCCGATAATGGTGGTGTGGTCGTCGTTCCTGTGGATAATAATGGAGATCCCGCGACGACTGATACGAATGGTGAGATTGCCGTAACGCTGAGTATCGATACTTTGACAACACTAGCGGGTACGATCACCGTGACGGCATCAGCAGGTGGTGTCAATCAGACCATTGATATTGCGGTTGTCGATGTGGGTGCCGCTGCTGCCGCTGCGGTAAACACCCTGAATGTGCAGCTTAGTGCCGCTCAACTTAGTGCAGATGGCAGTGATGAGGTGAAATTAACGGCGTTTTTGACGGATATTAATGGTATTGCCATAGAAGGTGCGGTGGTTAGTTTTTCACCGGATACAGGTTCGATTGTTATTGATCAGCCTATCTCGGATAGTAATGGTAATGCGATTGCCACCTTGACTCCAGGAGGTAATGCGACACCGCGTACGATAACGGTAACAGTGGATGTCGGTACATTAGTGCCTGTTCAGATTACGGTGGATGTGGTGGATGTAGTCGTGCCCCTGACGATTGACTCGATCTTGTTGCAGACCAGTTCGGCGCAGTTGAATGCAAATGGTAGTGGTACAGTGACCCTGACAGCAACGGCAGTGGATGCCAATAATATTGCTATTGAGGGCGTTGTTGTTAGTTTTGCTGCAGATGATACGACGAATGATAACGTCATCTTTGTTGCTGTCACGCAGGGGACTACTGATGAGAATGGTATCGCCACGGCAACACTCGGTGTTGCGGCAAATGCCTCGACTCCCAGGACAATTACGGTAACAGCCTCCGCTAGTGGGGTTAATAAAACCGTTGATGTGGCTGTGGTGAATGTTGCTCTTAGCGTCAATACAATGAATCTACAGGCTAGTACCATCCAGATTCAGGCCGGTAGTGCGGATACGATTGATCTGACGGCTATTCTGACCGATAGTAATAGTGTTGCTGTTGAGGGTGCGGTGGTTAGTTTTAGTGCCGACAGCGGCGCAGTTGTGATTACACAGGGTACTTCGGATGCGAATGGTCAGGCCACCGCTACCTTGTCAACCGGTGGTGATAGTACGGTTAGAACTATCCTGGTGACGGCAACCGGTGGCGGGATTACCAAGACCATTAACGTAGGCGTGGTGGCAACCGTATCAGGGCCCGAGGTTGATAGCATTATTCTGTTATCCAATGTGCCACAGATGGGTACCGGGGGTGCTGATACCGTTGATCTGATTGCTATCGTGAAAGACAGTAACAATAATCTGCTGGAAGGTGTGGATGTGGTGTTTGTGGCTGATAGCGGTGCTGTTCAGGTTACTCAGGCGACCAGTGATGCCGCCGGTCAGGCGCTGGCGATTCTGTCCACGGGTGGCGATACCATGAATCGTAGCATAGTGGTTACGGCAACGGCGGGTAGCCAGAATAGCGCGATTGTTGTGGATGTTGCCGGTACCGGTATTGTGGTGAATGGTGAATCAGCGTTGACATTTAGTGGTAATACGCCTTTGACTTTAACCCTGACGGACTCAACAGCTGCGCCGATTGTGGGAGAAATTTTGGTGATTACCTCGGCACTGGGTAATTCGGTGACAGCCGTTACACTGGTAACGGATGCCGCCGGTCAGGTGTTGGCAACCTATAATGCGGATGTGGCTAGTGGTAATGATAGCCTGACGATTACCAGTATGGATAATAGCTTGGGTGTGGCGACTGTATCGGCTGTTTATACCATTGCTGTTTCCAGTGATAGTTTTCAGGTGTTAACACCTGCCTCAGCCACCGAGGTTGATTTGGGTGCTAATGAGATAGTCACTGTACGTTGGCTGAGTAATGGTATTGCACAAGCAGGGCAAACAGTAAACTTCAGTGCTACCCGAGGCACCTTGTTGGCATCAACTGCGGTGACGGATGCCAGTGGTGATGCCTCAATAAACATATCCTCGACCAATGCCGGGCCATCGCTGATTACAGCCTATGTGGATAATGGCGGGCCGACCACTAGTGTGGATATTGAGTTTATTGCGATTGCGCCAGTCAGGCTTGATTTGCAGACCGATATATCAACGGTAGCCCCCAATAATGGTAATCAGAGTGGAACCCAGCAGGCAATTATTACTGCCATTGTGCGTGATATAAATGATAACCTGGTTAAGAATCAGGTGGTTCGATTTGAATTGGTGGATATTAGTCAGGGTAGTCTGAGTAATGCGACTGCAACCACCAATAGTGTTGGTCAGGCATCGACCACCTTTACCTCAGGCGCGGGTGCTACGGCATTGAATGGTGTGGTGATTAATGCCGTAGCACAGGGTCTGCCCCTGGTCACGGATACGGTTTATCTCACAGTAACAGAACAGGCATTATTTGTGCGCCTGGCAACCGGCAACTTGATGGAGGCGTTGAGTAATACCCTGTATCAAAAGGATTATGAGGCACTGGTTACTAGTGTGGCAGGTAACCCTGTACCCAATGTACAGGTGACTATCTCTGCCATCCCGACTTTCTATGATAAAGGTTATAGGGTATGGGATGCGGCGGCTGAGCTATGGGTACCAGTGTTTACCATACCGGGTGCAACAGGTGCTAAAAATTTAAGCTGTCTATCAGAAGATATTGATCGCAATGGTCTGCTTGATGCGGGTGAGGATATTAATGTTGATGCCGTGCTGACACCGGGTAATATTCTTAGTGTACCGGTGACGGTGACGACGGATGCCAATGGTTTTGCCAATATTCCATTGATCTATGCTAAAGACTACGCGGGTTGGGTTCAGATTGAACTAACTGCAACAGTGGGTGGTGTGGGTAGTGAGTCACGTGATCGTATTGAGTTTATTTTGCCCATTCTGAACACGGATGTTAATGTCAAGACGTCTCCACCACCGGGTAATCCAAGTCTCTTTGGTACCGGTAACACCTGTTATACCGGTGGTAGTTTGGTAGCGAATCTTAGTCAGATTACGGCGGCAGGAGATACTGATGTGACCTTAACCTTACGGGATGAGTTGGGTAATCCGATTGTCGGCACCATCATGACGACCTTCATTGAGTATAGCTCAGGTAATAATAGTCTGGGTATCTGGCCTGATCTGATCGCGCTGACCTTGCCTGCAACCGATGTCAGCGGCCAGGCGACATCTGTGGTAACTATTCCAGCAGGTTTGGTGGCGGGTGATTCCGCCACGATAACCTATGTTGCCGATGGCCCGAATGGTAGTGTCTATGCCACTGCAGTGATTACTTATATCACGCCATAGGGTTTGTGGTGCGTGGTACGCGCACCCTACCGATTGGAATGGTGGTTTGTGGTAGGGTGCGTACCACGCACCACGGTTGGGGCGATTTTTGGTAGGGTGCGTACCACGCACCATTGTGATTTGCAATTTTACGCGCTAGTGGTGATAATCCTCTCCTGAATAATTATTATAATTTTCTGCTATTGAGGACGTGTGGATATGCTTGTCAATCTTCGGGTGATCAGCCTGTGCCTGTTATCGCTATTTTTTATGAATTCTGTCGGAGCCTCCACGGTCTCTGAGATGTACCGAACCCAGGCCTTATTCTCCTTCTCTGACAAGGCGTATGACGACGCCTTGAAAATGCTCAATCTGGCGGTGCAGGATGATGCCAGTGACGGGCATGCACGCTATTATCGTGGTGTAACCCTTTCGCGTTTGGGGCGTTATCAGGCAGCAGCAGAGGATCTGAAGCTGGCAAGTGCTTATAATTTGCCTTATAAGGATCTATTGTTCGAGCTGGGTTTTGCCTATTACCGTGCCGAGCAGCTTGATCAGGCTCAGCTTGCCTTGCAGGCGGCGGTTGATGGGCAGCCTAATCATGCTGCCAGTAATTATTATCTGGGTCTGGTCTATTATCAGAACAAGCATTATCAGGAGAGTCTCAAACCATTGCAGGTGGCGGCTCGTTTGAGTGATGAGTTTGGTGGTGTTGCCAGTTATCTACGGGGTCAATCCCTGGTTAATTTGCAGCGTAATAGCGAGGCACGGCAAGTATTGGAGATGGCAGTTAATCGTTATCCTGACTCGGTTTATGTCAATCCCTCACGTGAGTTGTTGGCGCGTATTGGCTCAGCGAAGGATAGTCGTCGTTTTAAGGTAAATGTGAGCCTGGGCTGGGGCTATGACAGTAATGTTGGTCTGTTCCCGGATCCGGATAAACCAACGGTAGGCACTATTGGTAAGGGTGATGATGTGCGGACTCAATTGGGTCTGGCGGCCAATTACCGCCTGTTTGATAATCAGCAATATGCCCTGAGTGCCGGTTATCGTTTATTCCAGAGTTTGCATCAGGATCTGGATATCTATGATGTACAAAATCATGCGCTCTCACTGGATTTGCGTCGTCGCCTGGCATCGGGTTCCGTGGGTGTGACCTACCAGATGAGCAAGTCCTTGCTGGGTGGCAATAATTACCTGTTGACCAATACCATTAACCCTTATTTTATTCAATCCCATGAGGGTTCACGCCTGTCTATGTTGCGTTTGACTTGGCGTAACAATAATTATCTGAATACCGGTACTGGCACGGGTAATCGTGATGGTAAGGTCAAGATAGTGCATTATCGCCATTACTGGATTAATGAAGCTAACCAGCAGAACAGGGTTTACCTCGGTGGCAAGTGGCAGGATGAGGGTAGCGGTGATGCAACGGTTGCCTACAAGGTGGTGAATGCTGAGATTGGTGCCCAACGTTTGTGGCGCAAGATACGGATGAATGCACGCGCTTCTATTGAACGTAAGGATTACTATGATTCCCCGCTTGGGCGTATCGATAAACGTCGTGATCTGAGTCTGGGTGTGACTATGCCGGTGGCAAAAGATCTGGAGTTTGAGGTGCTGGCGAGTTATACCTGGAACCCATCCAACCAGACCGCGAATGACTATAACAGACGTACAATATTTGGAACATTGAGGTGGCAGCCATGATAAGACAACAGGGGTTAAGAACGCTTTTGTGTGCAGTGTTGGTGCTATTGAGTAGTGTCACCTGGGCAAAGGATCAAGTGGCACGAGTAGTCTCTGTGATTGGCGCTGTTGATGTGGTGCGTAGTGAGAATAATGCACGTCAGCCATTGGCATTCAAGAGTTTGATTTATCTGAATGACCGGATTATTACTGGTGTTGGTAGTCAGGCCAAGTTGTTGTTGAGTGATAGCAGTATCCTCAAGGTAGGGCCTTCCAGTGAATTGAAGGTTAATGAGATGGTGGTGGGCAGGAATAATGACAGCAAGACCACGGTTGATCTGATCAAAGGTCGTCTACGTTCAGTCATTGGTAAAAAACTATCCGCTAATTCACACTATGAGATTCATACCTCAGTGGCTGTTGCCGGTGTGCGTGGTACCGATTTTGAAGTGTTGGTGGTTCATGATGGTGAAACCCTGGTGCGTAGTTTTGAGGGGGTTGTAGCGGTTCATAGTCTGGTTGAGGGTGTACTGGGTGAGGTCTTGTTGATGCATGATACCTTCACTATGGTGGATGCCGAACACCCACCTGAGAATCCGCTTCATATTGCACCTGAGGATGATGTTTCGCATAGAAGAAGTGGTGGTTCTGGTTCCGGCGGCAGGCATAGTGCTGACGATGGCGATTCAGGACATGATGCCAATGACGGTGATGCCTTACAGCAGGCTGAGGCAGATCAGGTACTAGGTGGCAGCACTGGTGTTGATGTGCCTATATTTGAGCCACAAGCCCCTGTGAGTGGTGCTCTGGGTCAACAGGGTCGATCCTTTGATCTTGTGCCACTTGAGGAAACACTGAGTCCTCAGGATGCCATTGTTAATGAACAGGATGTGCAAGAGGATATTCTCGTTAATTCAGTAACGATTCCTATTGTCATCGAGATCCCTACAATCACTGCGCCATAAGAAAATTTCAAGGGGTCAGAGCTCTTGAATGGAATTGATATGAATGGTATGAAAGTTTTGAGCTTTCAAGAGCTCTGACCCCTTGAAATGGTATGAAGATGAAAATAATGAAAAGATGTTTGGCACTGATTGCGGTATTGGCTCTCACAGCCTGTGGTGGCGGTGGTGTTTCAGGTGGTGCGGCGGGTACTACGCAGGTTACTATTAATCTGGCACCGCAGCAGGTGGCTGCCAATGATGTCACCCTGCCTTATCAATTTGCGCGTGTTGAATCCACGCGTGATAAGCTGATACAGATGGTGTTGTCGCAGTTGATTAGTGATGCCCATGCCGTGCTATTAAGTGCGAGCAATACCGGCTTGAGTTATGTTGCTCTGCATATTACCGGTACCGGTGTGACCTCGGCCTCGATCAATGCCGACTATAATAGTAATCGCTTTACACTGGATGTCGATAATGAAAATGCAATCAGGGTTGAGGAGACTGAGGTTAGTCTTAATGTGCCTAATAACGTGGCGCTGACCTTTATTGTTGAGGCGTTTAACGCTGATGGTTTCCAGTTGTTCAGGGGTGTTTCTTCACTGAGTGTGGGGGCACTTGAACAGGCCGATGTAGCATTGTCGGTACCGATGGCAGTGGATATTGATACGGCTATCGAGCAAACAGTGATGGACAACCCGTCGGTTCCCTGTGTTGATACAGACGGGGATAGTTTTTGTGATTATTATGAAGACCTGTTTCTGAACCCGGTTACCGGACTACCCGATATTGATAATGATGGCTTCCCTAACTCCAATGATCAGGATGCGGATGGTGATGGTGTCTCTGATTATCTGGATGGACGTGATGCAACTACTGATGGTTATCCTCGTTTTGTAATGATACCGGGTAGAGTGAGTGGTACAGTCTCTGTTCCCACCTCTCAGAGTGTGGACATTGCTGTGGCTGATCTGACCATTGTTAATGCGGATGAAAATGCTGTATTTACGGTTGTGTCTGTCGGTGAGCCGGAGAATGGTAACAGTTACCTTGCTAATGGTGTGATCACTTATGTTGCCCCAGCGAGTGGGGCTAGCGATTCCTTTTTAGTGACCATTGCGGATCTGAATGGGGCACAGGTCAGTGGGCTCGTTCAGGTGACGGTTGCTGCGAATGTAACAGCACCGGTATTTGATAATCTGCCATTAACTGCTGTGATAGTGGAAGCTATCGGTGTGGCTACACCTCTAACTCTAGATTCGCCAACAGCAACCGATGACTCTAGTGCGGTCTCTATCAGCAGTGATGCCCCTGCGGCCTTCCCGGTGGGTAATACCACGGTGACCTGGACGGCGAGCGATGCGGAGGGTAATAGCGCAACAACGACACAAGTGGTTTCTATGGTGGATAATCTGCCACCGATATTTGATAATCTGCCATTGTCAGCAGTCATCGAGGAGGCTAGTGCTGTTAATACGTCACTCACCCTGACTCCGCCAACAGCAAGCGATATCTTTACGCTGACTGTCACCAGTAATGCACCGGCAAGTTTTCCATTGGGTAACACCACAGTAACCTGGACAGCAACCGATGCCAATGGTAATTATTCAACCATAACCCAGCTGGTTACCCTGCAGGATACGACGGATCCTGTGTTTACCGAAGTCCTGCCACTGGATGATATTATTGAGGAGGCGACCGGGCCTGATACGCCCCTCGTCTTGACTCCACCAGCGGCAACCGATGCCTTTGTGGTAACGGTTACCAGTAATGCTCCTACCGATTTCCCGTTAGGTGATACCACCGTTATCTGGACGGCAACCGATGCCAATACTCATAGCTCAATCAAGGCCCAGTTGGTGACCCTGGTGGATACTATCCCACCGGTGATACTGGCTTTTTCTGATATCTCGATTGAGGCACAGGATGTAAAAACCTATGTTGATCTGAGTGCAGTCTATGCCGATGATGATGTCGATACCGGAGTGGTTGCAGAGACAACAGATATACCTTTAAACTCAGAATTTCCATTGGGTTTGACCACCGTCACCTGGATGGCAACCGATGCATCCGGCAATGAGACAACAGAAACCCAGGAAGTTATGGTGGGTTCCCTTGGTCTGTGTCAGGAGGATATATCAACAGGTGATTATTTATTGGCGGCTGACCAGTGCCGGGCCGCTCTATCAAGGATTAATTATGGCCCGAATGTTGGGCAGCCTGTGGTCGATAATGAACGGGATATGGCAAACTTCATGTATGCTTTTAGTCGTGTTATGGCGGTAGACTCTAATGTGGGTGTATTGACCGGCAACCCCTTGACTAATATTGCAGACCTGCTTAATGGCTTTGGTTGTAGTGCGGATGCGCCGCTGCATGAAACGAATTCCAGTATGACCTGTGTGAGTGATACGGGTGGTTCAAGCCCTAATGTCTATCCTGTGGGTTCACCTACAGCAAGCGATGTGCAGGACTTTTTGACCAACACATTAAAACCGGAACTGGTGGGTGCTGTTGCCAACCTGGATGCCATCTCCACTAGTTTCAACATGAGCTGGACATCGCTACGTAATCCGAATAATACACACACCGATGTTAATCTTGAATCGGATTATGGTGATGTATTATTCCTGCGTTCATCAATGAATGCGGGGCTGGCTAATCTGCTTATGAGTATTCTGGCACATGATATGGCAGCGGCGGATATTGATGATTTGCATAATAATCCCATTACTACGCAGGCATTTTTAGCCGCTTATCCCTCTGCATTAACCCGCTTGCCAGGGTATGAAAACTCGATGATGCGTGATTACTTTATTGCAGCAATGAATGATAGTAAGGCAGCCGCATTAGCTATTCAGGGTGAGAGTGATGACCAGGCGAATGATCTGATCATAATGGATGCGCTAGAGATTGCGCATGCGATTACCACTGCGGATGATCTGCTGGCATGTTTGGGCGCAGTTTGTATATCCAATGATAATGATCTGAATGATCCTTCGGATGATGACAAGTTGGATCTAACCAAGCTGGATAGTGTGGATATCAGAGCCGATGTTCTACCTGCCTTTGCTGGTGATAATATGACAGGTTTCCTGCCGGGCAATAGTGACCTCGGTGGTTTATTGGTGCAACTGGAGGGGCAAGCTCCTGCCGATGTACTGGATCGAGATCGAGATAATAATAGCACCGCAGATATCTTTCAGAGCAATTTGTATGAGGTGTTCGGCACCGATAGAAACGATATTTCCAGTTTAACCGAGGGTGAATATATTGTCATTGCCGCTGATCCTGAGGCGAATGGTTTTACCTCGCTGGGTGTTGCTGAATCAACCAATACCACAACAGTCTTTAGTGGAGCCTATAAGCATTACTTGATCAAGGTGGTGGATAACGGAGGTTATATTGGTGATATGGAGGCCATTTTCGATGTGCTGGAATACAGTTGTAGCATAGCACTTTCGAATTGTTACGTTGATCCGTTTGTGGGTGTTATCTGGGGGCAGTATTTTGACTGGAGTTCCTCTTTAATGAGTTCGGTTGTGGATGCACTGAATCCTAATTCCCCTGCAGGCGGTTCTTTATGGGCCGGTATGGGTGACTTCCTGTTGATTGATGCCTATGCTGATGAGAATGGATCTGGTAGCGTAGTCAATGGTATTCAGCTTACGACCCAGGCTTCGAACTGGTAGGGTTTGATGGTGGCTCGGCAGCGGTTGCAGGGGCTATTATTGGTCTTGTTGATATTGGGTGTTCTGGTTGCCGGGTTTTATTTGCGGGAGGGTGCTAACGAATCAGTTGATATGCCGGTTCAGGTAAACCCGCAGCTTCGCTTGCAGTTACGATATATTGAATCCATACAATACGATAAAAGAGTCTCCTCAAGGATTGAGGCGGGCTCTTTTTTAATGCGACCAAAGAAGTATCTGGTGTTTAATATTAATCGGGTGCTGGAGGCGCAACTCAAGGATGTGGTGCTGGACATCTATATTCATCAGGATAGATCAGCGGATACCCCTGATCCCTTTTTAGCTCTGCACCAACTGGTATTGGACAAACAGTTATTAAACAAACTGGCAGGTATCGTCAATAGTGCCAGCATTGATGGTTTGACGATTAATATCCATCAAAGCGATACCCCCGATCTTGTAATACAGGCAAAGACAGCAAACCTGGATCTGCGCAGTCAACAAACTGCGATGCAGATGGTGACAATTGAACAGCCGGACTATCGCCTGGTGGCGAAAAAGATAGTATTGGATAATAATAAAAGGCAGTTTAATATCCCCGGACGTTATATGATATCAAGCAAGGATGGAACAATTAAAGGCCGCAATCAATTGCTGAATCTATCACTCATCGCTGTGAAAAATAACCGGTAGGGTGCATACCACGCACCAATAAATCAATGGATGCACACTTAAAACCACCACCCAGTCCACGCAAGATTCAGCTAACCAGTTATCTGATAGGCTTTATTATTTTTGTTATCTGTCTGGCTGCCTATTTCTCTGATTCCCAATCCTTGACCGATATCGAAGGTCGTCTGCTGGATGCGCGTTTCCGTATGCGTGGCCCGATTGCAGTCACTAACCAAGTTGTTATTGTGGCAGTGGATGATGTTAGTCTGGAGACAGTGGGGCGCTGGCCGTGGTCGCGTACCGTTATTGCTGACATGATCAGGGCGATGAATCAGCAGGGGGCTGCTGTGATTGCGCTGGACATTGTTTTTTCCGAACCCGAACGTAATTTGATCATGGAGCAGATTGAGGCGAGAAAGGCACGGGATGTCAATCTGTATGAACAGTTATTGCAAGGTGTGGATATGCGCTCGGCAGATGAAGTTTTGGCGGGTACCATTATGGAGTTTGGTAACGTCGTCAACGGGCAATTTTTTTATACCAGCGAGAAACAGATCGAGAACCTGACTCCGATACCCATCGATGAAGAGAGCTTGTTGTTAGCTAGTTCAGCGGTGACTGCAATCCGTGCGCGGGTGGAAGATTTTCCAGCGCGTGATGCCTATGGAGTGGAAACTAATATTCCCTTGATTGCCGGTGTGGGTCTGGGTGCTGGTTATTTTAATTTCCCTCCGGGTGCCGATGGTGTGATCCGTAAGGCACCGTTGGTGATGCGTTATCACGATCAGTTCTATCCATCATTGGCATTAAAAGGCATTGTGCATTATTTTGGCGATGCTCCTTTAGTGGTCTATGCCGAAGAGTATGGTTTGACCCATCTCTCGGTGGGTGGCAATAAGGTTAAGGTGGACGAGGGTGGCAGCATGGTCATTAATTATCGTGGCCCTAGAGGAACGATCCCCACCTATTCCGCAGTGGATGTCTTGCATGGAAAAGCACCTGCGGGTGCCCTGGAGGGCAAGCTGGTGTTGTTAGGGGTGACGGCAATTGGGGTCTATGACGCGCATAGCACACCCTTTGGGCCGACTTTTCCAGGGCTGGAGATACAGGCCAATGTTGCTGACAATATTCTTGCTGACATGATTAGTAATCTGTCGTTGGATGATCAATCAGGGATATCGGCTGAGACCTTGGCGATTATGCAACATGGCCGTCCTTTGCAACGCACTAACATTGATATTCTACTGGATCTGGTCACCATGTTTATTCTGGTCATGGTATTGGTCATAGTGTTACCACGCCTTAACACTATGTTGGGTCGTTTTATATTCTCGCTTGCCCTGCTACTCGCCTATGTTGTTCTTAATTATTATTTATTTGCACATCAGCAATTGTGGATTATTTTAATCTATCCTGTGATGGCGTGGTTCTTGTCCTATTTAATGTTAACGCTCTATTTTACTGTAGCCGTTGAACGTAGTTATTCAACGGTGCGTTCTGCCTTTAAGTCTTATTTGCATCCAGGTTTGGTGGACCAGTTGACCAGGAATCCCGAGTTATTGCAGTTTGGTGGTGAGAATAAAAATATCACCCTGTTGTTTTCAGATATCCGTAGTTTTACCAATCTTTCGGAGAATCTTACGCCGCAGCAATTAGCGCGTTTTCTGAATTGTTATATGGACCCCATGACAGCAGCGGTGCTGGATAATAATGGTACCCTGGATAAGTATATTGGTGATGCAGTGATGGCATTGTTTGGCGCACCATACCCCACTGAAAATCATCCGCTGGATGCCTGTAATACTGCAATAATAATGATTGAGGCACTGGATCATGTGGTCGATTGTTGCCCGGAACTGGCGCATCTGTTTCCCATCAAGATCGGTGTGGGTGTGCATACCGGCGAGGTGGTGGTGGGTAATCTGGGTTCCAGTTTTCGTTTTGCCTATACCGCGTTAGGTGATAACGTGAATCTGGCATCACGGTTAGAAGGCCTGAGCAAGATGTATGGCGTGGATATTGTCGTCAGCGAAGCGAGCTACGAACAGGTGCAGGAACATTTTGATTTCCGTTTCCTGGATCTGGTACGGGTTAAAGGCAAGAAGGTGCCTATTCGTATTTATGAACTCTGTTGTCGCAAGGGCGAGCGGGATAATGAAGCCTATCTGATACGCTGGCAAGAGGCGATAACAGCTTTTCAGGGGCATGATTTTTCTACCGCAAAGGCATTACTGGAAGAGAGTCTTGAGCAACATCCGAATGACAAGACCTGTGAAGAATATATTACGCGTTGTCGTCACTATCTGGAGACCCCACCACCTGATGATTGGGATGGAGTGACGACACTGACCAGCAAGTAGGGTGCGTATTACGCACCGCAGGAGGTTGGGTTCGGGGTTTTTGGGTGCTGGATATTCGGCTTCGGAACGTGCATCTGCCTGAGGGGGTATTTCGCCATCCCTGGCGAATTGTGATTTTACCTAGGCCCCAGCCTGCACATCGTGTGCAGTCGTTCGCCGAACTGCGAATGTTCACTGAACATTCGGTTTCGGAACGTGCATCTGCCTGAGGGGGTATTTCGCCATCCCTGGCGAGGTATTGTGATTTTATTGTGATTTTACCTAGGCCCCAGCCTGCACATCGTGTGCAGTCGTTCGCCGAACTGCGAATGTTCACTGAACATTCGGTTTCGGCTCACCCACCCGTCATCGACATAAACCGAACCACCTGTTCGGGCTTGTCATTAAACTCATGGCGTTCCGGTTTCTGTGCAATAGCGCTACGAATCGCCTGTTCCAATTCAGCATCGCTGATCCCCGCGCGTAACAGGGGGCGCAGCTCAAATTTGTGCTCCTGCCCCAGGCACAGGTATAGCGTGCCGTCTGCGGACAGGCGTACACGGTTACAGGTCTCACAAAAGTGTTGCGACATCGGGGTAATGAAGCCAATATGCAGATCGGTATTGGCGATCTGCACATAGCGTGCCGGGCCACCACCGGGCATCACACCGGGTATTAATTTGTAGCGTTGTTCCAGTCGTTGCCGAATGGTTTGCAAATCAATAAAGTATTTATTGGCAATATCCCTGCCGGTATCGCCCATCGGCATGGTCTCAATGAAGCGCAGGGTGAAGCCGTGTTGCAGACAGAATTCCACCATGTCTTCGACCTCATCATCATTAATGCCGCGCATAATGACCATATTGATCTTGATGGGTGAGATGCCCGTTACTTTGGCCGCCATTAGACCGCGCACTACCTTATCCAGATTACCCTTGGTGATTTGTTTAAAACGCTCGGGTTTCAGGGTATCGAGACTGACATTGATGCGGGAGATACCCGATTGATACAAGTCTTCAGCATGTTTCGCCAGACGTGTCGCATTGGTGCTGAGTGACAGGTCATCAATCCCTTTTAATCGGGTGAGGCGTTGTGCCAGTTGCGGGATATTCTTACGTACTAGCGGTTCACCCCCGGTAATGCGTACCCTGGAGACACCGAGTCGACCAAAGGCCGCGATGACACGCTCGATCTCATCAAAGTTGAGCCAATGTTCGGGTTCTTCATAGTCGTCAAAGCCTTCAGGCATGCAATAAAAACAACGTAAATCACAACGGTCAGTAACCGACAGGCGCACATAATCGATGGAACGATTAAAGGGGTCAATGAGTGTCGATGCTATATTCATATTAGATGCTAATCTAAAGTAATGCGTACTGAGGAATGATGATTCATATCAAGTAGTGAGTGATTTTATCATAATAATTAGCAGCAGGTCCCTTGGCAGGAGTGAGGTAGGGTGCGCATTGCGCACCAAAAGAGGATGGTGCGTGGTACGCACCCTACCAAATGAACGAGGTTGTTGGTTTCGGGGAGGGTAATGGCGCGCATTGCGCACCAGAAACGATTTTCATTGCAAAACAATAACCACTTCATTACATTGTAGGTTATAAAAACACGGGCTGGGGGGGCTCACGCTATGGGTATCCTGGGAGGCCTGAGTGCATAGTATCGATAGCCTGGGTCGCTGGGCAATAGATCGGGCATTATATTTCGTTTATTTGAGTGCCTTTATTCTGCGTGCTGTTCGTGGTTGGAGTAGCATTGGTGCGCCAGCAAAATATGCCTTTTCCGGCTCTTTGTTAAATCAGTTTATCTTTACCGGTATCGATACGCTACCCGCGATTACGCTGTTAGGCGCAGTGGTTGCCATGGGTGTCACCTCAGAGATTATTGTGCTGCTCGGTGATGTCAGTTCGGCGGCTGATGTGAGTCGGGCGTTGGTTACCGTGATGGTGAATGAGTTCAGTGTGCTGTTGACGGCGATTGTATTGATCGGACGTGTGGGTTCAGCCATTACGGTGGATCTGGGTGGGATGCAGCTACGCAAGGAGATTGAGTCACTGGAATTACTGGGGATTCATGCCAGTACCTTTTTTGTTACGCCGCGTTTGATTGCCGTTGCAGTATCACAACTGATGTTAGCGGTTTATTTTTCCGGCATTGCCGTGCTCGGTGGTATCCTGTTTAGTGGTTTCTTTATCTCCAATCGATATTTCGGCTATATGGAACCCTTGTTGAGTACCTTTGAGGGGCCATTGATTGCCATTTTTATCCTGAAGAATCTGATGTTTGGTTTGATTATTGGTTCAACCGCCTGTTTTCATGGTTTTCGTGTGCGGCATTCACCTACTGAGTTACCGCAGCAAACGCAAAGTGCAATGATTAATGCCCTGGTGATGATCTTTATTCTGGATGGTTTGATTGTGGCGGCAACACGATGAAGAATCAGCGCATCGTCATTGAGGCCAAGGGCTTGGTCCCTGATCGTAGTGCTAATCAACTGTGGGAGCCCCGGCCACTGGATTGTGTGATTGATAGCCATACCATTACCTGTCTGATGGGGCCTTATAATTGTGGCAAGACCACTTATCTTAGAGCACTAGGTGCAGTGGATAAACCCTATGATGGTGAGCTGCATTTACTCGGTAAGGATGTCTGGCATGCGGGTGAAAAGGTCTGGTGGGAGCTGCGTAAGAAGGTCGGTTTTATTACTGAGTCCGCCCCCCTGCTATCGGTAATGAATGGTTTGAGAAATGTGATGTTACCCGCGCTTTATCATGGCATGGGCAATGATGAAGAGGTCGAGGCGAAGGCACGCGCACTGATCGAAAGATTAGGCTCGGTTGAAGATCTGGCTTTGTTACCAGGTCATGCCTCGGAGCCACAAAACAGGGTGTTAGCACTGGCGCGTGCATTGATCCTGGAGCCAGAGGTATTAATGATTGATGAACCGGCAGAGCCACTGGATACCCCGTGTCGACAAGTTTTTCTTGCCAACCTGGTGGATCTGGTGCGTAAGGATGGTTTGACCCTGGTGGTAGTGACGCATAATATTCCATTTATTCGTATGCATGCCGATAATATAATCTTTTCGCATCCGCAAGGGATGCGTTACTACAAGTCCTGGTCCGAGTTAGAGAATGATTCAGATCAGGAAATACAAGCCTTCTTGCACCCGGATGTAATACAAGGTACCGCGGGGCAGGGGCATAGACATGAGATGGTAGAGTAGATGACTGATAGAACGCCCGATCCGACGATTCATTATATTCATCGTTTGAGTTATACCCAGAAGGAACGCGTGGTTGGTTTCTTTATTGTGATTGGTGCCGGTGTTCTGCTGGCGCTGTTGTTCTTTAGTAGTGGTATGCGGGATTTATTTGAGCCGCGTTTTGATCTGGTGTTTTATGTGCAGAATGCACAGGGCGTGACCCAGGAAGGTAAGGTTATGATGTCCGGTATTGAGGTGGGGAATATTGGCTCGATTGAACCGACAGAGAATAATCAGATCAAGGTGGTGATGCAGGTCTTTGAGCGTTATCAGCGTTGGATCTATCGTGATGCCAGTGCGGCCCTGCGACGTTTATCGGTATTGGGTAATGCCTCCATTGAGATTGTGCCCGGCAGTGCAGTGAGTGGAATGATTATCGGTGGCAGTACGATACCGGTGAAAAATCAGGCAGTACTGGAGGATATGATTGCAACTGCAGTGCCTGCATTGATGGAGCTACAAAAAACCCTGGTCTCATTGAATAGCATTATTCGTCCCGAGGGTTTACAAGGTTTGTCGGGTATTGTAGAGGATACCGCCAAGGCAATGTCTCGCTTAGAGCGTTTAACTGCTTTAATTGTGATTGATGATGAAGCCTCGGTTGAGGCGTTTCGTTTGCGTCTATCCGCCATGATGAGTTCTATGGAACGGGTGCTGACAGAGGGTGAGCAACGCATGTTGGAACTTAAACCATTAACCCGTTTTTCTGCTGTGTTGGCAGAGCAGGGTGAGCCAGTAATAAAGGATATACGCGGCATGATTGGTGGTATGCAGCAGACAGTCGGCACACTCCATCATCAACTTGATGATGTGGGCGCGCAGATGACCAATTATCCCGATATGTTATTGCGAGTTAATTTATTGATGGAACAGTTTGAACGTGTATTAACCGCGATTGAGACCTCCTGGCCATTGGACGGCGTGGTTAAAAAGCCATCGACTCAGACCTTGATCAAGGGAACAGCTGATGAATAGCGTCTTGCGTCATTGCCAGATTTTATTGCTAATGCTATCTGTCACAGCCTGTAGCTCACAGGCACCGATACCATCCAATAATGCTGAATCCAGCACAGGGTTTTTCTCCAGTCGTATTGAGATGGCGAGTAAGTATATGCGTATAGGTGTTCAGTCCTATCGTGAGGGGAACTACAAAGGTGCCAGCTGGATGTTTGGTAAGAGCCTGGCTATCTATCAGCAGCAACAATATCGTCAGGGGCAGGCCGAGGCTCTGATTAATCTGACCGAAGTCTCACTCAAGCTGGATGACAGGATTAGTGCAGTGGATTACCTTAAACAGCTGGATAGTGTGATTGCTCAAGCGGGTACGCAAGAATATGCCGCCCGTTACAGGTTGTTGAAACAACAGTTGAGACCATAACAGGGGCATGGGTTTGTCGGTTTTTTTGTGGAGTGTATAGGACGTATAAACCCATACGGCAACGTCCATTCATAACGCGGTTATAATATAAATTCGGCTTGCACTGTGTCGAGGTAATTTATTAACAGGTTGAGACTATGAAAGCTTTTTGCCATCAAGCGTCTGCCGAATACGCTTAGCCAAATCTATCTTGCGGTAGGGTTTGTCTAGCAGCCGCATGGAAAATTGCTGTTGTCCAGTCTGGAAAATTGTTTTTGAGGTAAAACCAGAGGTCAGCAATACTTTTAGATCCATCTTCTGCTCCGTCGCTTGTTGTGCCAGTTCATAACCATTCATGGACCCAGGCATCACCACATCGCTAAACAGTAAATCAATGCCCTTTTCTTTAGCCAGTATCGCCAGTGCCTGACTGGCATTTTCTGCCAGATAAGTGCGATACCCTAGGTCTGTTAAATATTGATCCGCCAGATGCAATAAATCAACTTCATCATCAACTATCAATATAGTTTCACTTCCTAACGGTGGTTCTTCCTCCGTTATATGTTTTTTAACAACATCGTCTTCAGTTGCAACAGCATGAGGAAAATACAGTCGCAGCGTAGTGCCAACATTTTTTTCTGAATAAACATTGATGAATCCACTAGAGCGTTTCACAAAACCGTAGACCATCGACATTCCCAGCCCGGTTCCTTTGCCCTTCGGTTTAGTGGTATAAAAAGGCTCAAAAATATGTTCCTGTATGGCCTTATCCATGCCGACCCCGGTGTCGCTCAACATTAATTGCACGAAGTCACCGGGCCGAACATCTGGATTAAGCGCAGTAGCATTTGCATCCAGCATTTTATTTGTAGTTTCAATAAGCAGCTTACCGCCATCTGGCATTGCATCACGAGCATTGATAACCAGATTCAAAATAACATCCTGAAAATCACCGGGATCTATTTCAGTTAGCCATAAGGTGTCAGATAAACGATACTCTATCTCAATTGCTGGAGTGATTGATCGTGCAATCATGGTTTCCAGTTCCTTGAAAATGGTATTGAGATTCACCCGCTTTTTTTCCTTGCTGTGATTGCGGGTAAAAGCCAACAATTGCCGAGTTAAGTCTATACACCGCATTGTGGCCCGGCGAGCAGTTTCTACCCACTCGTGCAACTTTTTATCATTGGCTGTAGATTCGTGCAAAAAGTCCAGGTAACCGATGATGACTGCAAGCTGATTATTGAAATCATGGGCGATGCCACCGGAAATTTGACCGATGGCATCCATCTTCTGTGAGCGGCGTAAAGCTTCTTCGGTCTTGTATTGTTCAGTCATGTCGCGAAACACAATGATAACACCCAAAAGATCCCCCGTTTCATTTCTTATTGGTGCACAGCTATCAGCAACCCGGTATTTAACTCCCCCCTTGTTAATTAGAACTGCATCATCATCCAGTTCGATAGTCTTTTCTGAAGCAACAACTTTGTAAACAAGATTGTCACATGGATCATCAGTTTTCCCATTAACAATATTGAATACTTTATCTAATGGCTGACCAATCGCCTGCTGCTTACTCCAGCCCGTTAAATGCTCGGCGACCTTATTAATTAGTACAATACGAGCGTCAAGATCAGTAGCAATAACACCATCTCCAATCGAACTTAATGTGACACTTAATTGTTCTTTTTCATCCTGTAGATTTTTTTCTGCCAGTTCCAGTTTCCGTGTGGCATTTTCTTTAGCGCTTATTTCTCGCTGCAAGGTCTCAACATGAATCAGTATTCGATCGGAAAGGGGACGGAGTAGAAGAACAAGTCCGATTAAGAACAGAGGGATAACCAGTAAAATAATAATTAGAACATTAGTTAATACTTTCCGGGTAACGGTTGCGAAAAGTTCCTCTTTCGTCATTCTAACAATGATGATCCAGTCAACGCTTTTAATAAAGCCATAAGCTGCTAACTCATCTGTATTATTGAGTAACTCTACAGTGCGTTTTTCAGCAAACTCACTAATATTATTTCTAGCCTGCTGCGCAACGGCTAAATTTTGAAGCTGAAGTGATTTTATTTTTGATTGTTTTTCGAAACGCAACTTAAAAAACAATTCCGCTTTTTCATCAGGTGTATATCGTCCCAGAACAGTTTCTCCTGTGGCACCTAATCCAGTGTAATTCTGGACAATATCCCGCAATGTTGAAACGGTAAAAAGTACGACATCCGTGCCCACGTGTTTTTTATCTCTGTTTATAATTGGCGCACTCACCACAATAAACATTTCATTTCCAATCGTTATCGGGCCACTAAATGCTGGTTCAGTATCTATGGCATTAGAAATTTGTAGAAAACTTACCGGGATTGGCACACCTATCTGAAGTGCCGGTTTTCCATAGATATCTAGTCGCGTTATCCCAACAGCAAATGCAGACAAATTTATAGCATCACGTAAGATGGGCGCAGAGAATTTTTGGTAGTCTAAGAGATTAATATTGTGAGCGTTATATTTTTCCAGAGCCTCACGGGCTTTAGAACGACTGGTGATCTGTTTTGCGGTTTCTCGTGCCTTTTCCAGAAATTGCTCAATCAACATGGTTCTTGTTTTAACCGCAAAAAAAAGGCGATCATATTGTTGTGTTTTAAGTTGATTGTATAGAGGCCATATACCGATTGCTGTAACACCTAGGCATGACAGAAGTAAACCAACAGAGACCACAATGAGAATTTTCTTTTTTAGATAGGTGCTGAAATCATTGTTACTCATCCGTCCATTATAGTAAAAAAACACACTGCGACAAATTTATATCTCTATAACTCAAATGCTAGCGTATTATAATGTCAAGTTAGGCTTGGTCGTAACCCAACAAACCAAACACTACACGGTTTGGTAATACAAATTCTGTGGATGGCTGGATTGAGCAAAGAACAACCAGCGTTCGGCAATCAAGCCGAGGTATTGAATAACAAAGGCAGCGGCAAGCAGACCAACGGATGGATTACTCATACACGCTAGCAATAAAGTGACGGGGATGAGGAAGGTGAATACCATGAAGATCCATTGCATGCCCTTGATAAAACCATCACTCTTGCCGTGGGAGAACTCGCGGGTATTAAATGAACCGCCCATTGCACCCTGCGCCTTTTGCACGATATTGGGGTGACGGATACCGATGGCGGTCTGTAGTGAGGAGATGCTCTGTATGCGCTGGTTGCGGATCATGCTCGCTATCTTGGTGATAAAGCTGAGCACGCTGAATAGGATCGCCCAGCCAATATAGAACTGGGTGAATTCATTGGCACCCCAGGCGGCAAAGGCGGCCGCCAGAGTGAAACCGGAGGTGCTACCTAACAGGGTGTAATTGACCACGGTTAGCGGCGTATGCCACTCTTGCAGGAACTTCATGCAGGCATAGATCATGCTGGTGCATAGAAACAGGGCGAATCCCAATACAGCGGTAATCGCACCGGCGACCAGGCTCAGGGATATACTCACCTTGTCGCTAATGCGGAAGACCTCAACATCCATCCCCAAGTAGTGGATCAAACCATAAATGGCGACCATGCCTATGAAGGCGGGGAGTACCAGCACCTCGCGTGATAACCAGGAGGTGCGCCAGCGTGCAGCACTACGCCAGGCACGTTCGGGATGACCCAGATGGAAGAATGAGGCGGCCAGTCCGGCAACCAGCAACACCAGTGCCAGCAAGCTACCGATACCATAAAAGGTCTGCGGGTTGGATTGTGCGCTTAATACCTCGGCAACGGCGTAGACCTGGCCGGTATACAAGGCAAGAAACAGCCCCTGGCCAGCGCCAATCAGGGTGGTTAAAAAAATAACTGAGAATGCGGGATGCATGATTTACTCCGGGTTTACCAACTGGTTACATCATCGAGTGAAGGATCTTCAAGGTTCGGCATATCCTGCTGACGTTCTTTCTTGAGTGGGTTATCGACACGAACCAACTCATCCGGATGGATCTCAATCTTCGATTTACGTCGAGGTAGATAGTGATTGGATGGCCGTGTACCCCACTCAGGCATGAGGGTATAGCCAGCGTTATCACGGATGGCAACCGATACATTGGAGTCCGGGTTATGCACATCACCAAACAGACGCGCACTGGTGGGGCAGGCGAGGACACAGGCGGGTTTGCGCTCGGTCACTGGCAGGGATTCATCGTAGATACGGTCGACACAGAGCGTACACTTTTTCATTACGCGCTGTTTTTCATCCAGCTCGCGGGCACCATAAGGGCATGCCCATGAGCAGTATTTACAGCCAATACATTTATCATAATCGACCAGCACAATACCATCTTCTTCACGTTTATAACTGGCACCGGTCGGACATACCGGCACACAAGGTGGATCTTCACAATGCAGGCAACTCTTGGGGAAGTGTACCGTTTCAGTCTTGGGGAAGGTACCGATCTCAAAGGTCTGCACACGGTTAAAGAAAGTGCCAGTGGGATTCTCACCATAGGGGTTTTCATCACACATACTCCCGGCGGGGCCCGAGGTGTTCCATTCCTTGCAACTGGTGACACAGGCATGGCAGCCAACACAGACGTTCAGATCAATTACTAAAGCGAGTTGAGTCATGATGAATTATTTCCTTTTGCCAGCAAAGTAGGCGAGCCATGACTTGCGTTCACCGGTACCCGGTGCCGGGGCGACGGTATCAAATGTGGGTGAGGTGCATTTCGGTTCATCTGCCCCCGCCTTGTAGACCCTGACCTTAACGTCATACCAGCCCGCCTGACCAGTAATCGGGTCTGAATTGGACAGGTGTTCACCATCACTATTGGGCGGTAGTTCCTCACTTATTAAATGATTGAGCAGGAAACCTTGCCTGGATTCATTGGCAGCTTCATCCAGATTCCACGCGCCGGATGCCTTGCCGATGGCATTCCATGTCCACACCGTACCCGGTTCAACCGCCTCGGAGAAACGACACTGGCAACGCACCTTGCCCCATTGTGACTCGATCCATATCCAGTCGCCATCTTCAAAGTCATTCTGATGGCCGAGTAGCGGGTTCACATGCAGGAAATTATAGGCATGAATCTGACGCAACCAGGCATTCTGCGAATCCCAGGAGTGATACATCGCCATCGGACGCTGGGTGATCGCATTCAACGGATACTTGTTGTTATCCGTCGCTTGTGACTCCAGAGTCTCATGATAAAACGGTAGCGGATCAAAGTTGGTCTCGACCCGTTTGCGCAGGTGATCGGGCGGCTGTTTGCCATCACTCTTGCCCTGGGCGGCGAGACGGAACTTCTGTAACACCTCGGAATACAGGTGGATCAGGATCGGTTCGGCATAACGTGTTAGGCGATGACGCTGTGCCCACTCCAGATAGCCCTGATTCCAGTTACGCATATATTGGTAGGACTTGGGTAGCTCATAGCGGAACACGCAGTTATTCTTCTCATACATCTTCCACTGGTTGGGGTTCGGTTCACCCTTCATAAACTTTTCGCCACCCTTGCCACGCCAGCCGGCGAGGAAGCCGATGCCGGAACCGGGCTCAGTCTCATGGTTGATAATAAAGTCCGGGTAGTCACGGTATTTGCGCGCACCCTTGCTATCGACAAAGGCGGGCAGTTTTAGGCGACTACCCAGTTCGATCAGTACCTCCTGGAACGGTTTGCATTCACCCTTCGGTGGCACTACCGGGATACGCACCGAATCAACCGGGCCATCAAATTCAGAGATTGGACGATCCAGCATCGACATCACGTCATGGCGTTCCAGATAGGTGGTGTCGGGCAGTACCAGATCAGCATAGGAGACCATCTCGGACTGGAAAGCATCACAGACGGCGATAAATGGGATCTTAAATTCTCCATTTTCATCCCGGTCATTGAGCATCTTGCGTACCTCAACCGTGTTCATGGATGAGTTCCATGCCATATTCGCCATGAAGATCATCAGGGTATCGAGGTGGTAGGGATCGCCACGCCAGGCATTGGTGATGACGTTGTGCATTAGTCCGTGTACGGAGAGCGGGTATTCCCAGGAGAACGCCTTGTCGATACGCACCGGTTTACCCTGATCATCGACAAATAGATCATCGGGATCGCCCGGCCAGCCCAGTGGCATTCCAGCCAGTGGTGTATTGGGTTGTACCGCCTCAGGCCCGGTCGGAGTCTTGGCGCAGGGCGGGATCGGGCGTGGAAAGGGTGCCTTGTGCCGGAAACCACCGGGGCGGTCAATGGTGCCGAGCAAGGTCATCAGGATCGACAGTGAACGAATACTCTGAAAGCCATTCGAATGCGCTGCCAGACCTCGCATGGCGTGGAAGGCGACCGGGTTACCGGTTACTGATTCATGTTCATTGCCCCAGGTATCCGTCCACGGGATCGGCAGTTCAATTTTCTGGTCACGCGCCGTCACGCCCATTTCGTAGGCAAGACGTTTAATCGTCTCAACCGGGATGCCGGTGATCTCGGCGGCCCACTCCGGGGTGTAATCCTTGACCCGATCCACCAGTAACTGGAAGGCGGGTTTGACCGGGGTACCATCATCGAGCTTGAAGTCACCTAATAGGTAGGGATCAACACCGGCGGTGTGGGTAGAGATCGGTTTGTTAAGATCCCTGTCCCACCACAGCTTGTTCTGTGGATCAAAGCAACCCTCTTCCGGTGGCACTTCAAAACGGACGAACATGCCGTCTTCGGTGCTGTTACTGTCGGTGTTTACCAGTTGTGCCGAGTTGGTGTATTCCACCAGGAAGTCTCTGTCATACAGACCCTGCTGGATGATCTCGTGGGTCAGTGCCAGCAGCAAGGCACCATCGGTACCGGGTTTGATCGGCACCCATTCATCGGCAATAGCCGAGTAGCCAGTACGCACCGGATTAATCGAGATGAATTTACCACCCTGACGTTTGAACTGGGCCAGTGCCGCTTTCATTGGATTAGAATGATGATCTTCGGCGGTGCCGATCATAATAAAGAGTTTGGCACGCTCCAGATCAGGGCCACCGAACTCCCAGAAGGAGCCACCAATGGTGTAGATCATACCGGCCGCCATATTGACCGAACAGAAGCCACCGTGGGCAGCATAGTTAGGCGTACCATATTGACGCGCAAACAGGCCAGTCAGTGCCTGCATCTGATCGCGACCAGTAAACAGGCCGAATTTTTTCGGATCAGTTTTACGAATCTTTGCCAGTCGTTCCTCAAGGATGCTAAAGGCCTGATCCCAACTGATAGGATCGAATTCATTGTTGCCACGATCCGAACCGGGGCGACGTAACAGTGGTTGGGTCAGACGCGCCGGGGAATATTGTTTCATGATGCCGGAGGCACCCTTGGCGCAGATGATACCCTTGTTTAGCGGGTGATCAGGATTACCTTGTATATAGCGAACCTCACCATCCCGCAGTGTGACGCGGATACCGCAACGACAGGCACACATATAACAGGTGGTGTTTTTCACCTCAATGCGGCTGTCTTTATCCGCAGGGGTTGATAAGGGGTCATGTATTGGCATACGCTGGGGAACCTTTGCTTACAGAACAATGAATCGTGGGGTATTATGACCGGAATTGAGCTGTTTTGCATATCAGCAATATTGTGGGAAGTATAAAGTATAATAATATACTAATATAGTAGGATATTAATAATTGTTATTTTTCATGTAGATAGCGACACTACATTTTTTTTATTGTCCTGATAAAGTTTCTTTATGGACGCGAAAGATAAAATGACTTGGTTTTTGCCCCCGAAAACTTTATGGTATACACCCGCTTGGTATTGGGTGCTGTGCATTTATGGTTGATTTTGGTGCGCAGTGCGCACCCTACCCGGCAGGTGAATACTGGTAGGGTGCGTACCACGCACCAAAGAATTTAAATCGGGTTGTTCTCGAACAGTTTGATGAAAATGAAAGAACAAGATGTCCGGGCATAACGCCCGATAACGACTCTAGAGACCCGTTATTAGTCCATAGCATGGTGCTGATAGCGGATTGTAAAACTGCAGTAAGTAAATAACGGAGAATAAACCATGCCTACTTTTGTACGTACCGATAAGTGCGATGGCTGTAAGGGTCAAGATAAGACTGCTTGCATGTACATTTGCCCACACGATCTGATGAAGCTTGATATGGACGGTTCTGAAACCGGTCATGCAATGAAGGCTTTTAACCAGGAACCTGAACAGTGCTGGGAATGTTATTCCTGCGTGAAGATTTGTCCTCAACAGGCAATCGAATGTCGTCACTATGCTGATATCGTTCCACTAGGTGGATCTGTGCAGCCTCTGCGTGGTTCTGATTCTATTATGTGGACTATCAAGTTCCGTAATGGCGTTCTGAAACGCTTCAAGTTCCCAATCCGTACAACACCTGAGGGTTCTATTGACCCATTCGGTGGTAAGCCAGACGCTGATATGTCCAAGATCGAAGAGAATGGTTTCTTCAATCACAATGAGCAGAATGGGTACCGTGAAGGTGATCGCAGCGAGCTGATCAAACTTTAATCACAGATTTAACTTTATTTAGAGGTATAGAAAAATGGCAGGAGAATTTGGTAATCCTGAGGTAGTCGAAGAAGAAGTTGACATCCTACTCATCGGTGGTGGTATGGCCTGTTGTGGTGCTGCATATGAAATTGTGCGCTGGTCAGAAGGTACTGGACTTAAAATCAAGCTGGTTGACAAAGCTGCTATGGACCGTTCCGGTGCTGTGGCGCAGGGTCTGTCAGCAATTAACACCTACATTGGTAGCGAGCAGGATCCTGCAGACTACGCACGTATGGTTTCTAACGATCTAATGGGCATTACCCGTGATGATCTGGCATACGATTTAGGTCGTCATGTTGATGAATCTGTGCATCTGTTCGAAGAATGGGGTCTGCCTATTTGGAAGACTGACGAAAACGGCGAACGTTATGACGGTTCCAAGGGTATGGCTTCACTGAAGGACGGCGGCAAGCCTGTACGTTCCGGTAAGTGGCAGATCATGATCAATGGTGAGTCTTACAAGTGGATTGTTGCTGAAGCTGCCAAGAAGGCACTGGGCATCGACAACATCGAAGAGCGTATCTTCATTGTTCGCCTGATCAACGACAAGAATGATCCTAGCCGCATCGCGGGTGCTGTTGGTTTCTCGACTCGTTCCAATAAGGTTGTTGTTTACAAGTTCAAGGCATGTCTGCTGGCTGCTGGTGGTTGTGTAAACATCTTCCGTCCTCGCTCTGTTGGTGAGGGTTCAGGTCGTGCATGGTATCCAGTATGGAATGCCGGTTCTACCTATTCAATGGCTGCTGAGGCAGGTGCCGAGCTGACATTGATGGAAAATCGTTTTGTTCCTACTCGCTTCAAGGACGGTTATGGTCCTGTTGGCGCATGGTTCCTGTTATTCAAGTCTCAGGCAACGAATGCAACCGGCGAAGTCTACATGGTTCGTAACAAGGAGATGTTGAATGACTACCCTCCTTATGGACAGGCTGCTGTTCCTGCTTCATGTCTGCGTAATCACTTGATGCTGAAGGAAATGAAGGAAGGTCGTGGTCCTATCTGGATGGACACTGTGACGGCTCTTGCTAACCTGCGTGAGACCCTGTCTCCTCGTGAAGTTAAGCATCTGGAAGCAGAAGCATGGGAAGATTTCCTTGATATGTGTATCGGCCAGTGTGGTATCTGGGTGGGTGAGAACATTGAGCCAGAGAAGAAAAAATCTGAGTTAATGCCTACCGAACCCTACCTGTTAGGTTCACATTCCGGTTGTTGTGGTATCTGGACTTCAGGTCCTACTGATGTTGGCGCGCCAACAACAGAGACCGAAGCCGGTGTTCCTGATCATCTTCCTTCAGGCTGGAACTGGGGCTACCGTGGTATGACCACTGTTAGCGGTCTGTTTACAGCCGGTGATGGTGTGGGTGCCTCGGGTCATAAGTTCTCTTCAGGTTCACATGCGGAAGGCCGTATGGCTGCCAAGTCTATGGTTAAGTATTGTCTTGATAATGCTGACTTTAAACCTGAGCTGGACACTTCAGTTGAAGACCTGGTTGCTATGGTTTATCAGCCTGTTAAGACCTACCTTGAATTCAAGGATTACTCAACAGCGATTGATGTTAACCCTAACTACATTACACCTAAGATGCTTCAGTTCCGTTTACAGAAGATCATGGATGAGTATGTAGCCGGTGTTGCAACTTACTACCAGACCAATGCAGAGATGATGCGCATTGCTGGTGAGAAGTTAGACATGCTGAAGGAAGATGCTGAAAAGATGCGTGCTAAGGACCTTCACGAATTACTTCGTGCATGGGAAAATTATCACCGCATCCTGACTGCTGAAGCTCATCTGAAGCACATCGAGTTCCGTCAGGAATCTCGTTACCCAGGTTTCTACTATCGTACCGACAAGAACTTTGTTGACGAAGAAAACTGGCATGTGTTTGTTAACTCAATCTACAACAAAGAAACCGGCAAATGGACATGTTTCCGCCGTGCTCACGTAGATTTGGTTGATAAGTCTAAACTGTTTAAGTAAGTCTTACTTAGACAGTGGTCAATAAAAAATCCGGACTCCGCAAGGGGTTCGGATTTTTTTATGGGAGTTGTCTTTTTTCGTGCTTTAAGGGGACAGACCCAAAAACCGGGTCTGTCCCCAGCCTGAAATGTGTTAAAATGCTCCGCTGTAGGTTGGGTTAGCGATTTTATCGCGTAACCCCACAATGGTATAACTCCTGAGGTTTAGTATGAAAGAAGAAGCACATATAAAAGATTCCCCGATCCCGGCCAGTCCGGTGATGCCGATTCAGTATGATGAGGATTATACGATCAAGTTTGAGTGCAAGCCGGGGATCTCCTGCTGGAATGCCTGTTGCAAGGCGATTGATATTACCCTGACACCGTACGATATTGTGCGGCTCAAGAATCGTCTGGGTATGACCTCGGCAGAATTCCTTGCTGCCTATACCGTGCCTTATGAAATGGATGCCGATGGTCTGCCCGGGGTTAAATTTCGTACTGAGGATGAAGCACCGGTTTGTTTGTTTGTGCAGGATGAGGGCTGTAGTGTTTATGAAGATCGTCCGACCTCCTGTCGTTATTATCCTATTGGTCTGGTGTCTCAGCGCAAACAGGATGAGTATGTAGATAATGTCTCTTATGCTGTGGTCGTTGAGGATCACTGTAAGGGGCATGATGAAGATCGAGAGATTACGATTAAGGACTACCGTAAGGAGCAAGGTGTTGAGGACTATGATAAGCATGGTCGAGCCTGGCGTCAGTTGATTCTGAAGAAAAAATCATCAGGCCCCTCGATTGGTAAGCCTTCCAAGCGCAGTTTGCAGATATTTTTTATGGCCAGTTATAATATTGATACTTTCCGTGAGTTCATCAAGAGTGAAGGGTTTTCACAGGTTTACGAACTAACCGATGAGCACTTAGAGGTGATTAATGGCGATGATGACGTAGCATTCCTTGGTTTTTCCATGAAGTTTATTACCCAGTTATTGTATGGCGAGGACTTTTTGGTAATGAAGACCGATGCAGAAGATTCACGGGTCGCGCGTCGGAGAGAGATGGCGGCAGAGGAGCAGGCAGGAAAAGGCGAATAATTGTTAGGAGACACTGAGGGACAGACCTTAGGCCTGTCCCTCAGTCCCCCAATACCACAAAAAAGCCCCGCTATTTAGCGGGGCTTTTTTGTGGTATTGGTGCCTTAAATATTGGGCACCTCCGAATCCTGGCAGACTTAGACGTTGTTGTCTACTGCACTACCAATTTGATTCATCACCTGAACCGGTATGCCCGTTATGTCAGGATTCGGGGTGTTTGGTTTGTCTCCTCAATTCGTATAAATCGCTTATTCTGCTTTATAGTGTAGATCAGTTTTCGGGATTATCAATGTTTATGAGAAAAAAATCAGTATCAGGCTGCTGTCATCCCCGCGTAGGCGGGGATCTAATGCCTGTAATATAATGGATTCCCGCCTGTGTGGGAATGACAAGTTGCCATACCGGGGGCAGACTGAAGTCTGTCCCCCTTCCTGAAACATTCGGGGTATACTGTTACTCGGTAAATTCAATTGAGGTGATCATGTTAGTCAGGTATACAGAATGGATTTTGAGATGGCGTTATCTAGTGGTCATTGTCTCAATATTAGCGGTTATGCTCATTGGTAAGGGTGCCGCAGATCTTGAATTTACTAATGATTACCGCGTGTTTTTCAGTAAGGAAAACCCGCAGCTCACAGCCTTTGAAAACCTGCAGGATACCTACACCAAGAATGACAATGTGCTGTTTGTGGTGTCGCCTCAAGATGGCAAAGTCTTTACCCCGGACACCTTGCTTGCAATACAGGATATAACCGAACAGGCGTGGCAGATCCCATTTTCGATTCGCGTGGATTCAGTAACGAATTTTCAGCATACCTATGCTGAGGAGGATGATCTTATTGTGGGTGATCTGGTGGAGGAGCCGGGAAGTCTAACGCTGGAGGATCTGCAGGCGGTTAAGGTTGTTGCGCTTAATGAGCCTATGCTAATCAATAAACTGATCTCGCCAGATGCCGCACACACGGGTGTCAATGTGATTATCCAGTTACCCGGTGTGAATCAGATGTTGGAGAATCCGCAGGTGGTTGTCTTTGTGCGCCAGATGCTGTCTGATATGAAACAAAAATATCCGCAGATGGATATTCGCTTGGCAGGTATGGTGATGATGAATAATGCCTTCCCGGAGGCGAGTAAGCGGGATGGTGTAACGCTGATCCCGATGGCATTTCTGGCGATTGCTATTGTGTTGTTTATCTTGTTGCGCGGGATTAGTAGTACCTTGACAACACTTGTTCTGGTACTGTTTTCTATCATAGTGGGTATGGGTACCGCCGGTTGGCTTGGTATTAAATTGACTCCGCCGTCAGCCTCTGCACCGATTATCATCCTGACCATTGCCATCGCCGGAGCGGTGCACTTGCTGGTGACGATGTTGCAGGAGATTCATAAGGGAGCGAATAAGCATGATGCTATTGTTGAGAGTATGCGGGTTAATTTCATGCCTATCCTGCTTACTAGCCTGACGACAGCACTGGGCTTTTTAAGCTTAAATTCCAGTGATGCCCCACCCTTTGCGGATTTAGGTAATATCTCAACCTTTGGCGTTATCGGTGCCTTTTTTCTGACCGTCACCTTTCTGCCTGCCGCGATGCTTATATTACCGAACAAGGCGAAATATCGAGTAACAGGTACCCATATGATGGCTGATCTGGGCGAGTTTGTGGTTCGGCGACGCAAAGGTTTATTGTTGTCTCTGAGTTTGGCAGTGGTTATTTTGATTAGCTTTATTCCGAAGAATGAACTTAACGATATCTTCGTGAATTATTTTGATGACTCTGTTGAGTTTCGCCGTGACACGGATTTCACCACCAGCCATCTGACTGGAACTTATACCATTGCCTATTCACTCGATAGTGGTGAAGAAAATGCCGTTAGTGATCCTGGCTTTTTGCAACAAGTTGAAGCCTTTAGTCACTGGTATCGTCAACAACCAGAAGTGATTCATGTCAGCAGTATTACGGATACCTTTAAACGGCTTAACAAGAGTATGCATGGCGATGATCCGGCATGGTATCGTCTGCCTGATAGTCGCGAGTTGGCGGCGCAGTATTTATTGCTCTACGAGATGTCGCTGCCCTATGGCCTGGATCTTAATAATCAGATTGATGTGGCTAAACAGGCAACACGCATTAATGTCACATTAAAGACGATTTCATCGAATCAGATATTAGCACTGGAAGAACGGGCTGGTCAGTGGTTGATGAAAAACACACAGGGTTTACATACAGAGGGTGCAAGTCCTGCGCTTATGTTTGCGCATATTGGATTGAGAAATATAGAAAGCATGCTCATCGGAACAACGATTGCTTTGGTATTAATCTCATTAGTATTGGTGGTGGCTCTACGTTCGTTCAAGTATGGTCTGATTAGTTTGATTCCTAATCTCTTTCCTGCTGCTGCCGCCTTTGGTCTGTGGGGAATTCTAGTGGGTGAGATTGGTCTGGCATTATCGGTGGTCACCGCGATGACCCTGGGTATTGTGGTAGATGATACGGTGCATTTTATCAGTAAGTATATTCGTGCGCGTAGAGAGAATAATCTATCCAGCCATGATGCGGTGCGTTATGCCTTCAAAAATGTGGGTGTGGCATTGTGGGTAACCTCAGCGGCCTTGATTGCTGGTTTTATGATTCTTTCACAATCAGCCTTTGAGTTGAATGCAGGCATGGGCTTGATGACCAGTATTATTATTGCAATTGCCTTGATGCTGGACTTTTTTATGTTGCCGCCATTATTAATGAAGATTGATGGTGATGATAATCGGTAGGGCGCGCACCGCGCTACCAATGGTAGGGTGTGCACTGCGCACCAACATTAATAGAGAGGAATAAGCTTGAAAAAAATAATCTTTAATATCTTTTTGGCCGTTTCATTATTAGGCGGAAGCCTGAATGTGGTTGCTGAAACGGCAGAAGAAAAAGGTCTGGCGATTGCCGTTGAGATTGATAAGCGTGATACCGGTTTTAAGGATTCCACCGTTAAACTGAAGATGGTGCTTAAAAATAAACAGGGAAGAAGTAGTGTGCGGGAGTTGCGTACAAAGACACTGGAGGTGACTGGTGATGGAGACAAGAGCCTGTCGATCTTTGATAAACCAAGGGATGTGAAGGGTACGGCATTTTTAACCTATACGCATACCATAAGACCGGATGATCAATGGCTTTACCTGCCGGCTCTAAAGCGAGTTAAACGAATTAGTTCAAAGAATAAATCCGGACCGTTTATGGGCAGCGAGTTTTCCTATGAGGATATATCCTCCCAGGAGGTGGATAAATACACCTATAAATATATCAGGGATGAAGACTGTAATGGTGTTGGCTGTTTTGTTATCGAGCGTTATCCAACTTATAAAAATTCCGGTTATACGCGCCAGGTCGCGTGGATCAATAAGCAGGAATACCGTCCTGAGAAAATTGTCTTTTATGATCGTAAAAACGCCTTGTTAAAGACCCTTGAGTACAAGGATTACAAACAATATCTTAATCAATACTGGCGTGCTGATATCATGCAGATGATAAACCATCAAACAGGGAAGTCGACCGATCTTTCTTTTCAGGATTATCAATTTAACACCGGTTTGAGTGAGAAAAATTTTAGTCGCAATAGTTTAAAACGGGCGCGGTAGGGTGCGCATTGCGCACCAACTATCGAGACAGGGGTTGCTCCTCTTTTAGCAAAGACACGCCGTGAATACATCCATGTAGGCTCGACAGCCGCGTCCATGCGGCTGACGGTCTCTGTTAGAGAAGAGCACCTCATGCCTCTTGAGTTAATGGAATGGGAATGGTGGTGAGAATATATATTGTTTGTCTGTTTTTTATGCTGTATCAGACACAAGCCCTGGCGGCGGAATGGTCGGGTGATGTGAGTATGCAGTGGCGTAGTTTTCTGCGTACGCCTTTAGCGCAAAACCCCCAACAGTCACAGAACAATTTTTCGCTGGCGATTCAGCCTGAGTTTTACCATGAGTGGGATAATGGCGATCAAAGTCTGACGTTTGAGATATTCAGTCGCATAGGTGATGTGGATGCGCAACGCAATCACAACGATATTCGAGAGCTCTCCTGGTTGAAGGTCTACGATGGTTGGGAATTAAAGGCGGGTATCAGCAAGGTTTATTGGGGGGTAACCGAATCACAGCACCTGGTGGATGTGATTAATCAAACAGACTTTGTAGAAAATCTGGATGGCGAGGATAAGCTGGGTCAGCCGATGATTCAGGCGAGTGTTGAATCGGATTGGGGAGTATGGGATTTCTTTGTGCTGCCTGGTTTTCGTGAACGCAGCTTTTCCGGTATCAAGGGTCGACCCCGTTTTTCTCCATTGGTAGATGTTGATCAGGTGCGTTATGAGTCGAGTAAAAAAGACCAGAATATTGATCTGGCTATGCGCTGGTTTTATATGCTGGGTGATTGGGAGATTGGTTTATCACAATTTAACGGCACCAGTCGTGAGCCGGTATTTAGCCCCGGTTTTAAGAATGGTCAGGCGGTGTTGGTGCCAACCTATTTACAGATGCGACAAAGCGGGTTGGATATACAATCGACCAGTGAAGACTGGTTGTGGAAGCTGGAGCTGATTAGCCGGAACTGGCGGGCAAAAAACTTTGTTGCGCTTACCGCTGGTTTCGAATACAGCTTTATCGGTATACAGGAGAGTGATGCTGATCTGGGGGTAGTGCTGGAGTATCTCTATGATAGTCGTGGTCAACAGGCGACCTCTTTTTTTCAGAATGATGTCATGACAGGTCTGCGCCTGGTGTTGAATGATGAGCAGTCGACCGAGGCATTACTGGGTGTGATTGTCGATGTAGATAGCGGTGAATCCTTTATCAGTCTTGAGGCAAGTCGTCGGCTGGGTGATGCCTGGCGACTGGAGCTGGAGCTGCGTGGTTTCAGGGGTGTGAATAAAACGGGTCTGTTAAATAGCCTGAAACGGGATGATTATCTGCAACTTGATCTGGCGTATTATTTTTAAAACAGTCTGTTTATTTCCTCGGCAGCGATACGAATATCCTGTTTCCCAAAGATGCCCTGTATCACTGCCAGCATATCTGCACCAGCATCAATCAGGGTCTTCCCATTATCCGCAGTAATACCACCAATCGCTATAATGGGTAGATCAATTTGTTGCCTCGCCTGACGCAGGGTCTCTATGTCGGCAAGTGTGGCATCCGGCTTTGATCTTGATGGGAAGAAGCGGCCAAAGGCAACATAACTAGCACCCTGATCGGCGACCTGTAGTGCTAATTCCAGATTGTTATAACAGGAGACCCCGATGATGGCATGGTCACCGAGTTGTTGTCGGGCTTGTATGATGCCCATGTCATCACTGCCAATATGAACACCATCAGCATTAATGGTGCGGGCTAGTGCCACATCATCATTAATGATTAATAGGCGATGATGTTGATGGCACAGATCTAACAAGGCACGCGCTTCTTTTTCTTTGTGTCGTGGATTATTATCCTTGTTACGGTATTGAATGAGTGCAGCACCACCTAGTATTGCTTGTTCCACTTGATATAGGAGCCTTTCGGTATTATTGATACTCGTAGGGGTGATGGCATATAGCCCTCTGAATGAATTTTGTATGTCGGACATTTTATTCATAATCTTGCTGTAATGACATTTTCAAGATAGTTAATGTCTTTTTCTGTGACACCCGTATCAGAAAAATGCTGTTGCCATTCAGCAATTTCTTTTTCACAGGCATCTATTATTTGTCGCGATTTTTTTCCGTTGAGATGAAAATAACGTTCCGCATATTGAATCAAGGCCTTTCCTTTCGGCGGTGTAGCAGAGTTATCAAAACCCAGTTGATGATATTCGCCTACTGATGTGGAAGGCACGAGATCATAGGCAGGTGATATGTGCCAGCCTTTTTCATTGCGTAGCAAAGAGAAATTCTTTAAGTGATCATCGGTGTTATTAATGCAGATGTTAAAACACATTTGCTGGAAGAGTTGTTTCAGGCAGGCCTCCAGGCGCGATGTTGAAACCTGTTTAATAATGATCTGTGCAAGTTCACCATAGTGAGATGCCTGACCATTTAATAAGGTATCAAAAGATAATATTTGTTTGCAGGGTAACCCCTTCACTATATCAAAACGAGTAACGACGAGCGCATCCTTGTTGTTTACCTGTTTGATTTGTGTATCGGCGACCGGTATTCCTGCTTTTTCAGCTAACGTCATTGTAGCGTGTTCCACTCGGGGTAAATTAATACGGTCTGTTTTTTGAGAGAACTTTACCAGGTAGCCATTTTGTCCTTCGGAAACCAGCGTTTTACGTCGAGCACCGCCTACAGATGCACCACTGGCAAGTGTGATCGCCCATTCGTCTGCAATTAACGGGGTAGCGGTTTCTTCAAATTTATTGGATTCCGTATCAAGTCGCGTGAGTGCGTTCATCGAAGGGCCAATGGCACGTTTAGCCGGCTGTTGACCTCGTTTGGCAAAAGATAATGAGCCAATGTGATGTTCAGAAACCCAGTCGATCAAGCCGGATATATTGTTGCGGGTAATGTTGTTGAGTTTTAAGGCTACCTCACGTCCCCAGCGGTCGGGTAATACATCATTGAGTGCACCGGGGAGTTGGGTGAAATTAAAGACCTCATTATTTAACGGCAGATTGACTGGATCAATGGATCTTGCTTGAGTCTGCTTTAAGTAATCTGCCAGGTAGCGAAATTGTGCTTGAGTGACTCCCCGGGTATCCGTTTGTTCAAAAGCTAATTCACCGATAGCCCTCTGTTTGCCGCAACAATGCTGGTCAAATACGGTATAGATATGACGGCTCATTTTGCTATCTCATCGTCGTCAAACAACGATTTTTTTTCATGGGATAGCTTAAATAATTGTTCAAAATGATGTTCGCAACCGAGTAATTGAGCGATTTTTATGTAGTGCGAGATGCCTACATTACCTTGGCCATTTTCTATTGTCGAGAGTGTATTTCTGTTGATGCCGATTCTGAGTGCAAATGACTTTTGTGTATCGTCAGGAAATTGTTTTTTTCGTAATATCCGAAGTCGATTGCCGATATCTTTTAACGCAGTCGTCAAAATTGGTGACCCATAAAACCTAATATATTAGGAATTATAGGCTATATATTTAATAATGCCTAATATATTATGAATAATGAATTTTTTGTGTTATTCCTGTGCCCAGAACAAACGATTCGGGATGCCTTGTCCTTGTCCAATACGTCGGGCATGGTTGAGGCACTCCCAGGTGTAATGCTGTGCTTCGTTGCTGGCAATCACCGTGTCCATACCCTGTGCGATCAGGCTGGCAATGCTGGCAGCTAAGGTGCAACCAGAGCCGTGATATTCACCAGCAAGCCTGTCCCAGGTACTTTGTTCGGCGATACCCTGTTCGTTATACAGGGTGTTAATGATATGTTGACCGGGTTCGTGTCCACCGGTAATGAGTACCCAGGGGCAGCCAGCGTTAATCATCTCCTGGGCACATTGATCCAGTGTCTCTGCTGCTGGAAACAGATGCCGTGCCTCTTCGCTATTAGGTGTGACAATGTGACTAAGGGGTAATAACTGTTGTTTGATGGCATCACACATGTCCTGATCACTGATTGAGGTGCCACCTCCTGCGCGTAGTACGGGGTCAAGAATTACCGGAATAGTCTCGATTTCTTGCAAAATGCCAGCAATAGCCTCAATGATCTCCAGGCTACCCAATAGCCCAATCTTGATAGCCGCAATATTAATATCATCCAGCAGGGTGTGGGCTTGCTGGATTAGCTTGTCAGCCGAGACCGGTTCACAGTGCTGGATATTACGGGTGTCTTGTGTGGTCAGTGCCGTTACAATGGTGCAGGCATGTCCGCCGTGGGCTGTTATCGCCTCGATATCAGCCTGTAGGCCAGCACCACCGCTGGGATCATGGCCGGAAAAGCATAGTGTTACGGGTGTTTTTTTTTGATTTGTCATATCGTATTGTAACACTGGATTCCTGCCTGCGCGGGAATGACAAGGCTTATACGGGAATCTATGTGTACGGGACAGACGGGTAGGGTGCGTACTACGCACCATTGGTTTTTTGTGGAAATAATATGTTAATGAGACAGTAATGATGAGATTGCTACTTCTAATAATTGTTTTTATCTCAAGCCTGCCACTATTATCGCAGGCAAACGAAACCATCATTGATTATTCAATTAATGAATTTGAACCCATTACATTGGATGTCTCACAGTTTCCTGTCTTGCAAGGCCATTACAGCCACCATGTTTTTATCTACCGTTTTATTAGAAATAGTTGGCAGGCCATTCCGTTTCAGATTGATTTTAGAAATGATGCGGGTGAGTTTGAATTTGGCTTTAGTCTGGAAAAAATAATCGGTGCAAATGAGCTTATTTCATTTATGGGTACCGATCTCGGAGAACAGGTGGATTCCAGCGATGCCTTTTTGCAACGCTATCATCATGCGGCATTGTGCATTCATGATAAAGAAAATGGCAGAGATGGTTGTGTCTATGCGCTGATCGATCAACAAGAGGCGTTGACCTCAAGCTATGTCGATTATGTCAGCTATGATCCGGCAACGGATGCCATTACCACGCAGGATTTTAGACTTGTATTCTCGCAAAAAAAACCGATGTTAATCGAGGATATTCATTGGTGGGACAATGAGAATAATCAATATGGAGAAGATGTCCTGGATACCATGCAATTGATTCATAGCGGGCGATTTTTAGGCTTGTTCTCATTTAAGAAGACACAAAGAGATTATTTTTCCAGGTTGATTGGTGTGATCGACGGACCGGTGCGTGTGATTCGGAGAACAAGTAACAATGTCAGAATTGTATTCCAGTTGGAGGCACCAACGGTGTATATGGACTATATCGTAAATGTCAATTCTCTTTATATGAATACCCTGTTAAACATTCCTTTTTCGCCTGGGGTGTTTTTATCAGCGATAAAGACCTACTCCACAATGGACTGGAATAATCATAGTCGCATTGAGATACATCACAAGGGCTTGAGTAAACCGATAACAATAGATGGTATTCCTGGTCGTGATAAGGAAGCCTTTAATGGTATGGAGGATGTAAGGATTGGTGTGGTTAGCCATGAAGGGCAATTTTATTTTTCCATGAACCCACTGGATAACATGCCGATTGGTATGTATACCTATTTGAAAGATGATGCACTGGCTAAGGATGCTCTCGGTGGTCAGCCTGGTTTTTTTGGTAATGTCGGTTTTTTGAGTGATAAATGGGAGCAGATGGAGTCGGGTAATCATCGTTTTGTATTTAAGGCTGTTCTCGGTAAGAGTATCAATGAAGAGCATGCTTACAGGTGGCTCAGGTAGTTGTTAAAGATGATATAATGGTTTTTTGTGTGCTTGGTAAGTTTGAGTCAGGAGTTGCCTGTCGCTAACAGAGACGAGCAACTCCTGACTCTTGAGTTTAAAGTAATGGGTATGGAAAATAATATGAATGTAACAATGAATAAAAATGCGGGCTTCACCTTGATTGAAATTATGGTGGTGGTTGTTATCCTGGGGATTCTGGCAGCCATTGTTGTGCCTCGGGTGATGGATAGACCGGATCAGGCGCGTATTACCAAAGCTAAACAGGACGTTCGTGCGCTGGAGTCGGCATTAAATCTGTATCGACTGGATAATTATCGCTATCCCTCTACAGATGAAGGTCTGGAGTCATTGTTGTCGGGTGCAGGGGACTCCAATCGTAAGGGAGGACCTTACATGGATCGTCTGCCGATGGATCCGTGGGGCAATGAATATCTCTACCTGAGCCCAGGTTCTAATGGAGCGATTGATATCTATTCGCTGGGGATTGATGGTGTTGCTAGTGATGACGATATCGGTAACTGGAATCTGCAGTAGTTTAGAACGTCGTCATGCGGTTTCGTACATCAGGTTCTGAATCCGGTTTTACCCTGCTGGAGTTATTAGTGGTGGTTCTGTTAATCGGGATTGTCATGAGCTTTGCTGTCTTGTCGATAGGGGGTGATTCGCGTTCTGTCGAGCTGGAACGTGAGGCAAAACGTCTGCTTGCATTGATCGGGTATGCGGGTGAACAATCTGTGTTGCGTACTCAGGAGTGGGGTATCCGCTTTGAGGATACCGGTTATTCCTTCATGGTTCTGAATAATGACAACTGGATAGATGTGGTTAATAACAACACATTGCGTGCGCGTAAATTACCCAATGGTGTTAATTTGAAATTATCCATTGAGGCACTTGAAGTTAATATGGATCCTGGCTTTGATCTGGATAAGGATGAAGATGAAGATCAGTTACAGATTAAAAAACCGATGATTTTTATCTTGTCCAGTGGTGAAATAACACCGTTTTCAGTTGATTTTCGTGCACAAGAGACAATGATTAGCTTTCGGGTTATTGCTACACCTCTGGGTCAATTGAGCATGGAGCGTATTAATTCGAACCTGCCATGATGAGATATCCCTCGCTTAATAAGCAGAACGGTTTTACCTTGATTGAAATCCTGGTTGCTCTTGCTGTGCTGGCGATCTCGATGGCCGCTATTATTCAGGCGAGTAGCCAGTATGTGAGTAATCAGGTCTATCTACAGAAACGTACTGAAGCACACTGGGTGGCACGCAATCTCCTGGTGGGGTTTCGTATGTCAAAGCAATGGCCATCAATATCAACCAAAACCGGGGTTGAGGAGTGGGGTGGTCAGGAATGGTCGTGGCAACTCAAGGTATCACAGACCCCGGATCAGGATTTACGTCGTTTGGATATTGAGGTGGGTCTGGAACAGGATGATGAAGTGGTGCTGGCGAATCTATCCGGTTTTAAGGCGCGTTTACCATGATGTTTCAGCAAGGCGTTCGCTATCGAGGTTTTACGCTGTTAGAGCTGCTGGTGTCACTGGCGATTTTCTCTCTTATCGCTGCTATGGCCTATGGTGGTCTGCATACGGTATTGCAAAACCGTAATAGTACCGATAGGCATGCCCAGGCGATGCAACGAATGCAGCTGTTATACCGGGCAATGCAGCGGGATATTGAGCAGATTGTGGGTCGTCCGGTGCGTAATGAGTTTGGCGATTCGACCCCCGCCATATTGGTGAATGATAGAGGCTTTATTGAGTTGACTCGAGCGGGCTGGAGCAATCCTTTGGGGCGACCACGTAGCACTCTACAACGTGTTGCATGGTTTGTGCGTGATGAAGAATTGATTCGGCGCTATTGGCTGGTGCTTGATCGTGCCCAGGATAGCCCGCCACTGGATCTGGTGATAATGGATAAGGTCGAGGAGTTTTCTGTGCGTTTGATGGATGACCAAAAAAAATGGCATAGTCAATGGCCACCACAGTCACTGACACAGCGTTCATCTGCGGTAAAGATTATTGTTGCCGAGGTTGAGATCAAACTTTTGCAACAGGAGCGTATTAACTGGTTGTTTCAGGTGCCATGAATAGTCGTTTTGGCAAGCAACGGGGTGTTGCCCTGGTGATTACCATGCTGGTAACGGCAATGGCAGCGATTGCTGCGGTGTCGATGGTGTCCAGTCAGCAGATGGATATCCATCGAACCAGTAATATGGTGGCGATGGATCAGGCCTATACCTATGCACAGGGGATAGAGGAATGGGCGCGTATTATTTTGTTAAGGGATCAGCGCGATGGTAACAAGGATCACCTCAATGAATTCTGGGCGAGCTCCCTGCCACCATTGCCTGTTGATGGCGGCTATGTCATTGGTGCTATTCGTGATCTGAATGGCTGCTTTAATCTGAATAATATTGTCAGTGGCAAAAAACCTGTGGCTCTGATCGTGCAGCGGTTGCAGCGCCTTTTTTCTTATCTGGGTGTTGATCCACAACTCACCGATGCCTTGATTGACTGGATTGATGTTGATATAGAAGTGCGTTTCCCGACGGGTGCGGAAGATGATTATTATTTGTCTCTGGATCGTCCTTATCGGAGTGCCAATCGTGCCCTGGTTAGCATCAGTGAATTACGCCTGGTTAAGGGTTTTTCTCGTAAGGTGATGAACAAGATTAGCCGCTATGTCTGTGTGTTACCGGTGGATAAAACCAACATTAATAGTAATATCAATATTAATACAGCTAATCCTATGGTATTGCGTAGCCTGTTTGAGGGGGTTACCGAGGGTGATGTTGAGGCATTACTTGAGGCGCGCACGGAGGAGGGTTTTGAAAGCGTAGAGGCCTTTCTTCAGAATGATGCGCTGGCGGGACGTGAAGGCTTGAGCCCGGAAGGGCTGTCGTTGGCAAGTGATTATTTTATGATCACTGCCGAGGCGTATATCGGTGATGGGGTCACACGGATGTATAGCCTGGTTCAGCGCCGTGAAGGCCAGGATAAGCCCCCTGTGGTATGGCGACGTAGCCTTGGTGTTAAAGATTAGCTACCCTGTCATTCCCGCGCACTCGGGAATCCATAAACCAATAGATCCCCGCATTCGCGAGGATGACAGAGTGCGCAGTGTAACCCAACAAGCTTGATTAGAGGTTCCATAACGCGCATAGATAAGGGATAATTATCAGCTTATGCGTGAAACACTGATAATAAGACTACAGCAGGATGCATTGGCTCAACATGCCGATGTATTAGTGCTGGATCAAAGTGGGAATGTCGCGGCCAGTCATGCTCTCATGCCCTGGCTTGAGATCACGCCCTTGGCCAGTGGTCGACGGGTGCAGGTTCTGGTGCCCGGTAGCGATGTGGTTTTAACCCAGGTTAGCATCCCTAGTCAGAGTCGTCAGCGTATCCTGCGTGCGATCCCTTACGCCCTGGAAGAACAATTTGCCAGTGATGTTAGCGACCTTCATTTTGCCCTGGGGAGTCGTCTGGCAGACGGGGCTTATCCTGTTGCTGTGGTATCCAGAGCCTGTATGGATATCTGGCTGAAGCAGTTACAGGAATGTGATATTCATCCGGACACACTTATTCCAGAGATGTTGGCACTGGAGTATACACCGGACAGTTGGTCTTTATGGCTGGATGAACAATGGATGATCTTGCGTAATGGCGCGTATCAGGGTGTGGTGTTTGAGGCATCAGGACTTGATTTGCAGTTGCAGTTATCGCTACAGGATAGTGAGCAAGCCCCTGCACAGATTAATCTATGGTCAGACAACGCAGTAGGGTTGCCGGATGAATCGCTGTTGGCCGATTGCGAGATTCAGCATCATCAACTGGAACCGGATCAATTACTGAAGCGTTTAAATCCACCTGCTGATGTTACCCTGATTAATTTGTTACAAGGTAGTTTTAGTCGTAGTGAACAGCTTGGTAAGTTATTACGGCCGTGGCGTAGTGTTGCCGCCTTGTTGGTGGTCGCCTTATTGCTCTCTATTGGTCAAGAGATCGCCTTGTATAAAATCCTTAAAGCAGAAAAGATTGAATTAGCTCAACAGATGCGACAGGAATATAAACGCGCCTTCCCGCAAGCCAAACGTATCGTCAATCCAAAGGTACAGATGGAACAGGGCTTAAAGAAGATCAGGCGTGGTTCACCGCAGGCAGGCAATATTGGTTTTCTTGAGTTAATGGCACAGATGGGATCGGTTTTACAAAAACAACAGGGTGTGCAATTAAACGGTAGTAGTTTCCGTGATGGCCGCCTGGATCTGGATTTGGTGGTTGATAATTTGCAAATACTGGATGACTTCAAACAGGCGCTGGAAGTGACAAAGATGTTACAGGTCGAGATTCAGTCGGCAACATCGGATGCTGGGCAGAAGGTTCAGGGCCGGATCAGGATACGCGGGAGGCAGTCGTGAAGGAGTGGTATCAGCAACTGGATTTACGCGAACGTCGCATGTTAATTACAGGCGGCTTACTGGCACTGGTCTTATTGCCTTATCTGTTGTTCTGGTTGCCACTGGAAGATGATCTGAGGAATCTGCAGAAAGGCCTGAAGATTGAACGTGCCTCAATCGTCTGGATGCGTACAGCGGCTGATGAGGTGTTAAGTCAGCGCCGTGTACCCGCTTCAGTGAAGAACAAGACCGCCACAAGCGGTCGTTCCATGTTGTCCATTGTGGACAAGTCTACCCGCACGGCAGGTCTTGGTGATAGCGTTAAACGTGTTGAGCCGGATGGTAAGGATGCGGTTAAGGTCTGGCTGGAGGCAGTCGATTTTGATCTACTGATGAAATGGATGGTAACAATGGATGACAACTATCAGATGACAGCTAATATTGTTACCCTTGAGCGCAAGAATAATAAAGGGCTGGTTGATGCGCGTATTGTGTTGCAAGGAGCGATATAGTGGGTAAGACATTACGCCTGCTGATGCTGGCTGTTATCTCATTTTTAGTCTTTTTTGTAATGCAGTTTCCTATGGCTCAATTAGTGTCGTGGGTGCAAGGGGATGCCGATCAATTACGCAGTGCTAATATGGAAGGTAGCGTGTGGTCTGGACAGGTCGACAAACTACAATATAAAGATATCATGCTCGGACCTGTGGTCTGGCAGCTACAACCTTTGGCATTATTAACGGGTGCTATTGAGTATAAGGTGTTTTTTCAGACTCCTGATGGCGGCGGTGAGCTATTGCTCGGTCGTCACCTGAGCGGTGATTTTTATCTTCAGGATGTACAGGCATTGCTGGGGACGCAATTTATTAATCAGCAATTTCCGCTGGTGAAACTGGCAGGCACATTACAACTGGATATTCAGGCGCTGGTTTTTTCTGATGCCCTCGTGCAACAACTGGAGGGTCGTATTATCTGGCAGGAAGCGGTCATGCAGCGACCGTTCCTGGTGCCCTTGAAACAGATACAAATGGATCTTGGTACGGATGAGAAGGATGTGTTGGCGGCTATCAAGGATGTCGATGGCACACTGGATGTTGATATTGATCTGACGCTGAATAAACTGAGCAATAGCTATCAATTAAAGGGTAGCGTAAAACCACGCAAGTCAGCCGATGCCAACCTGAGAGAGACCTTGAGTATGTTGGGTAGACCAGATCGTGCCGGTCGCTATGTTATTCAATATTCCGGAAAACTTTAATGGCAAAATTTGTAGCAACTAATATCAAGGTTACAACAGAGAATAAGTGTGATCTGTGTACCAACTCCAAGTGTTGTACTTATCTTACACAGGAGATTGATACCCCGCGTTCCAAACAGGATTTTGAACATATCCTGTGGCAGGTCTCGCATCAGAATATCCAGGCCTATAAGGATGAGGATGGTTGGTATCTGCTGATCAATAACCCCTGCACCCATTTACTTGATGATGGCCGTTGCGGTATTTATGATACACGTCCTTTGGTTTGTCGTGATCATACCAATGATTATTGTGAATATGATGCCCCTGCTGAAGATAGCTTTGATTTGTTCTTTGATGGTTATAAAAGCCTGTTGAAATATTGTAAAAAACGTTACAAGCGCTGGGGTAAGTAAGTGAACCTGCCCTGGGCACAGATTGATACCGTGATGCTGGATATGGATGGCACCTTACTGGATCTGAATTTTGATAATCATTTCTGGCAGGAACATGTGCCACTCCGTTATGCCCAGCATCATGGTATGCAGCTGCGTGATGCCAGAGACCAACTCTATACCACCTTTCGTGAGATCGAAGGCACCATGAATTGGTATTGTCTGGATTACTGGAGCCGGGAACTGGATCTGGATATTGAGATGTTAAAGCGTGAGGTGCGGCATCTTATTGGTATTCTGCCTCATGTGAAGACCTTTCTTGATGGCCTGCGTGCGGCGGGTAAACATATTCTGCTGGTGACCAATGCACACCAGAAAAGCTTGCTGTTAAAGATGGAAGAGACACAGTTAAGTCCTTATTTCGATCATATTATTTGTGCCCATGATCTCGGGATGCCGAAGGAAGAAGCTGCCTTCTGGGATAAATTAAGAGAGCAGCATCCCTTTGATCCACAGCGCACCTTGTTTGTGGATGATAGCCTTTCCGTGCTACGTTCAGCACAGCAATACGGTATTCAGCATCTACTGGCTGTGCGTAAACCCGATACCATGAAGGCCGATAAGGATACCGAAGAGTTTAACGGCATTGATAGCTTTGCCGATATCCTTCAGGGTTTATAAAGGTAGGGTGCGCGCACCGCGCACCATCATTTCCGGGATAGAAGATAAAACAACCCGACCCCCAGAATAGCGCCAACAGCATCGGCGATGACATCGTAAATATCCGCATGTCGACCGGGTGTGTAATATTGATGCCACTCATCACTAATGCCATATAGGATAACCACAAGGCAGGCGGTGAAAAACCTTGTGCCATCTTTTTTGATCCATTGCTGTAATGCACCCGCTAGAAAAAATGCCAGTGCGCCGTAGGCTATTGCATGAACAAGCTTGTCCTGAGCCTGGAAAATGATCGGGGTTGCTATGTGTGCTCTGCCAGACATAAAGAAGATGGTAGCGGCCCAACTGATAAACAGAATACGGTGGAGCCAGGGGTTGAAAAACAGGGTATTCATGTTCTGTGTTGAGGCTTTTTATGCCTCATCAATCGGCTTGGGAAACAACCCGCCCTGTTGTTTTTCACGGGCAACTTCACCCACCAGGTCCGCACTGATATGATCTGTTTGTTCCGCAAAGCCATAGACCAGTGCCGTATCACAGAGGAGATTGATTAAACGGGGGACTCCGCCGGTATTCCTATAGACTTCCTTGCAGGCAGCGTCGTCGAATATACCTTCATCGGTGGCACCAACCACTGTGAGACGGTGACGGATATAGGTCGCTGTCTCTTCTTCACTGAGTCCTTCAAGATGATAGTCTGAGGCAACGCGCTGGGCAAACTGTACCAGGTCAGGGCGTTGCAGTGTCTCCCGTAACTCTTTCTGACCCACCAGGATGATTTGTAATACCTGATCCTTGTCGGCATTCACATTGGATAACATGCGTAGCTCTTCCAGGGTCTCGGCAGACATATTCTGCGCTTCGTCGACAATCAGAACGGTGCGGCGCTTGTGAGCATATTCATTGATGACAAAGTTGATGAAGTCCTGATACATGCTCGCCTTGTCATCGCCGGTATGCTTGATACCAAAGGATAACAGTATCCATTGCAGTAATTCACCAAATGAGCTGTGTGTATTCGATAACAGACCGACGGTATGTTCCTGATCCATATTATTGAGCAGGTGCCGAATCAGCGTGGTCTTGCCGGTGCCAATCCCACCACTAATAACAGTAAACCCTGCCTGATTCATCAGACCATATTCAAGCATTACCAACGCCATGCGATGCTTACTGCTCATATATAGAAATGAGGGGTCAGGCAACAGGGAAAAGGGTTTTTCCTTTAGACCATAAAATGATTCATACATAAATAAAAACCAATTAAGCTATTGGGCTGGGTGTCTTGTTCAGGACGGTGCCAATGACATTGATATGATCCAGTAATGGCATGGTATCCTTGAGGCTTCGGATACTGGTTTTACCATTTTCAAGTACGATTAATGCAGCATCCATGTGGGGCATAAAGGCGAGCGTATCCGGTGTCGTGAGTACGGGTGGTAAATCAAAGATGATAATTCTTTTCTTGTAGTAAGATTTCATATCCTCCACCAGGTGCTGCATGCGCGGCGAACTCAACATCTCGGATGAATTTATCTGCGGGCTGCCAGCCGGTAGAATCACCACGTTTTCACTTTCTTCCGGGTGCACCAGTAGTTCAGGTAATGATATTGAGGGATCCAGCAGATAATCGCTGAGACCTTTGTTGGAAGGAATATCGAAGTATTCGTGGATACTGGGGTGGCGCAGGTTGGCATCGACCAGTAATACGGTGTAGCTAACCTCCATGGCGATACTAATAGCAAGATTGATTGCCGTTAGAGTCTTGCCTTCACCTTCTTTAGGGCTGGTAACAGCAAGTACATTCCAGTCATTTTTTTCGAGACGGTGCAATACCTGGGTGCGCAGCATCTTGTAGGCATCAGTAAATTGACCGGACTCATAGCCACTGACAATATGTTTCTTGCGCAAATCCTCTCTGGAAACAGAGACGGTCTTGGTATTGGTGTAACTGATAACATCCGTTTCAGGATTGGCTTCGGGAGCATCAGCCTGGATACGCGAGCGATTGGTTTGACCGCTTTCGCGTTCCAGACGCGCCTTTTCTAGTGCTTGTTTGATTCGTTCCATTGGGGTGTCCTGACTTCCTATAGATCTGTTATGCGATCAATCTTGCGTAGCGCCCTGAACCAGAGTACATCAAGTGGCGTTACAAAAAAGTGAATAATAAGTGCGCCGGTAATGGCAGTAATAATAAGTGCGAGGAGTATCCACCAGCGACGTTTGGGTCGCTTTAGAATCTCGCCCGGATCCAGTGTCAGTGGAATGGATGCCAACGGAGCTGCGGTCAGAATGTTGGCAACGGCACGAGGGCTGCGAATGGCATCATCAAGAGCCTCCAGCAAGGCGGCACTGCCAACACCACAACCCAGTGCCAGTACGATACTAATAAAGATAATTCCAGGGCGATTAGGGCTGGTAGGTTCTTCCGGGAACTGGGGCGGTTCAATCAGGGTGAAACGTTCTCCCTTGCGTTCCTGCTCTAGTTTCTGGGCAATACGAGCCTCTAATTCCTTGGCCTTAATCTCCTGGTAGCGCGCGACAGTATTGTCATAGTCTCTGGATAAGGCGCTAAAGGCACGCTCGACCTGAGGTGTCTCAATCAGACGTTGTTCATAATCCAGCATTTTGCTTTGCAAGTCTTCTTTACGTTCCTGTAACGCATGGATCTCACTGTTGATGGTTTCTAATTGGGTATGCAGAGAGATATAGGCTGGATTGGTAATATCATCTATATTCTCGACATGCTCTACTTTGGATTTTGCCTTGCGTTCCAGATCCTTGAGCTCACGCTTGAGTTTAACAATATCAGGGTGGGTATCGGAGTAACGTTCCTTCAGGGTAATTAATTCACTGCGTAATTCCTTGATGCGTTCATCTTCGAGGGACGATCCACTGAGGTCACCGGTCTCTTCTTCCAGTGCGCGTACCTGACGTTGTAGTGCAATTAGATCCGGGTGTCCTTCGGTATATTTTGTTGAGGCACTCAGGAGTTCTACGCGTAGTATTTTCAAGCGAACCAGTGGGTCAGTTATAGCCATACTACCCAATGCAGGGGCATTGGGTAGTATGGTTGCCAACTGACCTTCAATATAACGTTTTTGCCCCTCGGAGGCGCGTATTTGATTCTCTGTATCACGCAGGTTAGCCTCGGTGCGCTCCATTAACTGCATGTTCAGGCTCTTGAGTTCGGGCAGGCGATGGAGATTGATTTCCTTAAAATCAGCCAGGCTCTTGTCTAATTCCCCAATACGGTTACTCAGGCGTTCAGACTCGGCCGTTAGGAATTGGTAGGTTTCCGCTGTTTTTTCGGTACGGGTCTTGAGATTTTCGTTCAGGTAGAGTGAAGTCAGCTCACTGGTTACCTTTTGTACCATAGCCGGGTTTTCGCCCGTGTAGCTGAGGGTGAAGGCGATAGTGGCCGTCATTGAACCGCTGCCTGGGGTGATAACATCGGATTGAATCATATTCAGATCAATGTTTTCACGCATACGGCCAACAATTTCTTCAGTGGTTTCTTTCTTGCGGCGATCTGCGTACAGATTATATTTATCAACCAGTTCCAGGAGGTTTTTACGGGTCATTACACGCTGACTGATGACCTGGATGCGCTCACTGGCATAACTGGTGACGGTAGAGCGAATGAGATCTTGCGGTATCTCCTGTGCCTCAATCAGAATGGTTGCCGAAGATTTGTAGCTGGGTGGCAGGAGCATTGCAACAGCGATACCTATAATGCTAATCGCCATTGTAACAATAAGGATTAGACCGCGACGACGTTTGAATGCGTCAAGGTATTCACTGAGTTCTTTTGTTTGTTCTTCCATAGAGGTGTCTTTTAGTGTTCTGTATATTTAGGTTCGAGAGTTATATTGGCACATTTTTTGATAAGTTTAAGCTATATTTTTATATTTTCGTTAACTGGTTGATTTATCTTGATATTGATGTCTTTACGGGACGGTATTCCAGACGCAGATCGATATTGTTAATGGGAGCATAACCGTCGCCGTAGCCATTATCCTGGCGCCGATGTGAATAATTTAATCCTAGTCGTAGTTGTTTGTTAAATTTCCAGCTCATCCCCAACAGGAGGCGCAGCGATGATCGGTCGGAAATAGTGGTATTAATATTGTTGTTTTGTATAAAGCTGGATGCGAACCCCAGATTAAAAGAAAGTTTCTCATCCCATGAGTAATTGCTTGTAACACTGATATTATCATTTAATGACATGCCACCGGTGGAGCTCGGTGATACATTACGCGATAGCTTGGCATTGAGTAAGACTTTCTGAAATTGTTTTTTGAGTGAGCCAGAGAAGGTCATTCCTGATCCGTATAGGGTGTATTCGTTAACATTAATAAGGTTACCAGCAAATATGAAGCCAGCGGTGCGGGTGTTCTCTGTATAGCGGCTGCCTATTGATGCGGAAGCATTAAATGTTTCAGAAAAATCATGTGCATAGACGGCGGATAGATCATAGTTGGATGTTGATATAGCCCCACTATTAATGAAGATGTTTTCGCCGCTGCTATAGAGGCTCGATGCGATATTGATACCGAACTGGTTACGTGCATTGTAGGAATAATTCAGCCCTGTGGTCAGGTTGTGAATATTGTAATCAGTCAGGGTGCTATAGCCGCTATAACGGGTTTGCCCGTATTGGTAATTGAGCGATAAGAATATCTTTTGTGTCAGATTGTAGCTCCAGCTGGGGTTAATCGTTTGCTGATTACGTTGTCTGCGCTCGGGTGTGACGGTGCCAATATCATTTTCTTGAGAGGTCTCACGCAGGCTTTTGATCTTAAGATTTAGAGCACTGCGTTCACTGTATTGATGATTACTGGATAGCGTGAGATTGTAATTTTTGCTATCCCTGACGGTTTTCGCGGCATATTGGCTCACGCTCAGGTTTAAAATGCCACTGATCATCCCCTTTTCTGTCGCTCGAGAAAAGGTTATGCCTGGTTTTATTCGGACTACAGATGAGGGGGTTTTGACTCTAGCTGAGTAGAGCTGATTGTCGTTATAGCCGATGGTGCTGGTTATATAAGGCGATAACGACCACTCGGCTGTTTGAGCCGCAGGTGATAAGAGCATGAGTATAAGGCTACCAGAAAGACAGGCTGGTTTACGGCACCACAACGATATCACCGCTCTTCAATATAATGTTTTGCTCCAGTTTTTCACCATCCTCAACGTCGCCATAACGAAAGGGAATAGCAATCTGTTGGCTGCCGGTACGGCGTAATATCTTGATGTTATTCAATGATGCAAAGGGGGTCGTGCCTCCCGCCATACTGAGTGCCTGCATCACATCCATGCGCCGTGTGGCAATAAATTCACCCGAGCGTTGAACCTTGCCGATAACATAGATCTTGTTACCGGTCGGCTGGCGTACGGCGACAGTAATAACAGGGTCAGGGATGTATGTCCCGATTTTGTCTTTTAGTAGCGTTTGTAATGCCGTTACGCTTAGCCCATGAGTGGATAGATTACCTATCAATGGGAAACTGATGCTGTTGTCAGGCTGCACCAGGATTTCACGGTTGAGGTCTTCTTCCTTCCATACCGAGATAAGCAGCATATCGCCTGCCTGAATCTGGTAGGCATTATTGTTGTCGCTAATGGGTGTCTGTTCGTCAGCAATAGCCGCATGGGTGATAAGCAGGTTGAACAGAGTAATGAATGCCAGTTTGATCCAGTTATTTGCTTGATTTGTCATATTTTGTTCGCTGTGAAGATTACAGGGATTATTTTATTGACATTATAAATGAGTATGGGTGATTGAAACAGAAGTATTTTCAGGATGTCAACCCAAAGTAGAAATGTCCCCTTTTAAACCATTTAGAGATGTCCCCTTTATCAGGAAGTGGAATCGACTGAATAACGTCGCCAGGGATGATCGACGGCGGGCTTATAACCCGACTTTTGTTGTTGTCGTTGCTTGGCCTGTTCAACGACATGCTGCACGGATTTATCATCGGCAATAGGGATAGGCATTTCTCCCTGTTGTAATCGACGGTAGGTCATGGCGCGTCCTTTATGCAGAAGGGTGACATGCCCATCGAAGCCCTCGCAAACGGTGATTGTGGCCCCTCTGAGTCGATAACCCTTGCCATAGCCTTGAAGCTGATACTCGGTATTATGAAACTGGCATGTCAGGTTCTTTGAAAGCTTACGGGTATGGTGCCGACTAAGGATGAGTGCCATATCTTCCTTACTATGCAATACCTCACGGTGCGCATCATGCGGGTGTTGGGGGTCGACCGCAAAACGTTGGTTGTAATCCTTGATAAAGGTGGGAAGCCAATCATTTGCCTGTTCAATGGTATCAATACCTTGTAATCGCATTTCTTTAACCCGTCGATCCTGTAGGGTTTGATTGACGCGTTCGACGCGCCCTTTAGCCTGGGGTGTATTAGCATGGATAGGTTCAATATCCAGGGTTTTTAATGCACGGGTAAACGGTGTGATTTCGCCTTCTTTATTGGGATGATTAACCCGGAATATCGCGTGTTTATCACTATAAAGACGATGAGCGTACAGTAGGGCCCTCGTTCCTCAAACCAGGCATGGGGTGAGCCATCAATCTGTATCAACTCACCTCGACAGGGGCGACGTGGCCGCCGCTGATGAACCGAGGCCTTTTTTCTGGATTTACCTTGCCAGAGTCCAGCGGTCATCATCCATTGACGTAGGGTCTCTACGGAAAACCGGTAACCATGCCGTTCGATGAGCTTCTCATGCGCAAAGGTGGGTGAGAAATCTGCATAGTGTTCATGAATGAGTGCCAGGGCTTGTTGACGAACGGTCTCTGGAATTCGGTTATTAGAGACTTTACCCCGGTGGCCGGAAACCAGCCCTGATGCCCCTTGGCTCCGATAAGCACGAACCAGACGTTTAACCTGCCGGGCACTGATCTTAAGATGTTGTGTGGCTTGAATCTGCGTGATCTGATGGTTTGTTGTGGTCTGAATGACCGACAACCGATCAAGTTCCTGATGACTCAATGTGATTATCTCCTTTGTCATAGCCCCTTCCCATTTCAAAAGGGGACATTTTAACTTGGGTCAAAGGGGACATTACAGCTTTGGGCTAACAGAAGTATTTTCAGGATCCCCGCATTCGCGAGGATGACAAGAGGCACTGTCATTCCCGCGCAGGCAGGAATCAGCTGTAGGGTGCGCACTGCGCACCAAGAATCTGAAATAAAAAACGGGTCGCTATTGCGACCCGTTTCAATTCTTTTGAGGGTTGGCGGGGAAACCCCGCCTTCCACTCTTAAAGTCAAAGACCT
>JAADJB010000019.1 GCA_013151035.1 Gammaproteobacteria bacterium | reverse complement strand
ATACGGGGAATATTATACTTGAATAGGGAGGAAGGACTTTTAGTCCTTCTTGAAGCAACCTATGGACTTTCAGTCCATAGTCGTTGAGTTTGGTTCAGTAATCTAACCATGCAATATTCATACCTGTATTTTATTGGCTTATTAAACAGTTGCTTGAAGATATTGGATTTATTATTAATTAGGAAAGTGTAAAATATTCTGTAGGTTGTTTATTCTTTTATCCCTTAGATATAGCCGAGCAGCAGAAATAAAATTGGATGGAGAGAGGTGACCTCGGTTGTTTGAACAGCCAAACCCAGTTGGAACAGGAAGGCAGGAGGGGGCTTATACCGGCTCAATGGGGTATATTAACCGTAATGGGGATAGGGATCTGAATATACTGACACGCGGAGTAAGGTGAAAGGGTTGTTGTGGGCGTTGAGATCCGAGACATGAATCACTCCTTGTCTCTTGAGTATAGGCAGGTGAAGGCATCTCTCACCGTTGGTGGATAATAGAGAGGGGTTTAATTGGGGAAGTGTATTGGTGTTTGAACAGAAAAATTGTCTGGTGAATGGTGAATATCAGGATACGATCTCAATAATGGATCGGGGTCTGCAATATGGTGATGGTCTATTTGAAACCATCAAGGTCGTACAGGGGCGGGCGGAGTTCTGGCAACGGCACATAGATCGCTTACAACAGGGCTGTAGTCGTTTGGGGATAGCGATGCCGGATCAGGTCTTGCTTGAGGCCGAGGCAGCGACCTTGTGTGCCGATCAGGATGAGGCGGTATTGAAGATCCTGTTGACGCGCGGCAGTGGTGGGCGTGGTTACCGTTGTAGCGAAGACTCAACACCTAATAGAATAATCTCTCTCTCACCTATGCCAGATTATCGTGCTCAGAATCTAATTCAAGGTATGACTGTGCGGCTATGTCAGCAACGATTATCAATTAACCCGACTCTGGCGGGCATCAAACATCTTAATCGCCTGGAACAAGTGCTGGCGCGACGAGAATGGGATGATGCCGCGGTGTTTGAGGGTTTGATGCAGGATATGGATGGCAATGTGATTGAGGGTGTCATGAGCAATCTGTTTATGGTTGATAATGGATATCTATTAACCCCTGATCTTTCCCGTGCGGGGGTCTGTGGGGTGATGCGTTCTGTTATTATTGATCTGGCACAGACTCTGAATATTAAAGTATTGATGCAGGATATCTCACAACAACAATTGTTGCAGGCCGATGAGATGTTTATATGTAACAGCCTGATGGGTATTACGCCAGTACAGCAGATTAATGAACAACGGTTCGCTACTGGGGCTGTGACCCGCACATTATTAACAGCCCTGCAAGAAGCGGATAAAGAGTGGGCTCTGTGTAGCAATGCGTAAAGATAGAATGAAGACGACAAAAAAAATCACATTTAAGGATCGTCTGCTTCATCTAACAGGCGCTTTTATTCTGTTATTCAGTTTCATGCTGGGCTGGATGGTGATGGAATATACGGCGTTTGTCAGAACGCCATTAGCGATTCCTGCTGAAGGCGTGGTCATTGTTGTCAATGAAGGTGACTCATTTCACCAGGTGATCAGGAAACTGGATAGACAGGGTCTGGTTGATAATCGATTAGTATGGCGCTGGATGGCATGGTATGAAGACCTTGCTTCATCAATACAGCGGGGTGAATATTTTTTTCCCGTTGGAGCTACCCCTGAGACCTTGTTGCAATGGATGAATGCAGGGAAGGTTATGCAACATAGTCTGACCATAGTCGAGGGCTGGAGTTTTAAGCAGATCAAGATCGCTGTTCAGAAAAATGAGGCGATTGACAAGACCTTACCCGCTTATACCGATGAGGCGATTATGGTGGCGATTGGTTATCCTGGACAACATCCAGAAGGCCGCTTTTTCCCTGATACCTATTGGTTTCCGCGTCATACCACCGATGTTGCCTTTTTTCAGCGGGCCTATGAATTAATGTCCTCGCAATTACAACAGGTGTGGATGCTGCGCCCGGATGATTTTATCCTGGATTCCATGGATCAGGTTCTAACCCTGGCATCGGTGGTGGAGAAAGAAACCGGGCTTGCGACAGAACGCCCATTAATTGCCGGTGTCTTTCTCAGACGTTTACAAAAGGGGATGCGATTACAGACCGACCCGACCGTGATCTATGGCATGGGCGAACGATTTGATGGTAATATCCGGCGTAGTGACCTGCGTACCGATACCCCCTACAACACCTATACCCGCCATGGTCTGCCGCCAACCCCGATTGCTATGCCAGGGCTGGCAGCGATGATGGCAGTGGTTCGGCCGGCACAGGATAAAAGCCTGTATTTCGTATCAAAGGGCGATGGCAGCCATTATTTCTCTGAAACTTTAAAAGAGCATCAGCGTGCCGTGCGGGGTTATCAGTTAACCAAAAAGGCAAGAGACAAAAAATGAAAGGTCGGTTTATAACATTGGAAGGTGGCGAAGGCGTTGGTAAGACCACCAACCTTCATTACATTCGCAGCCACCTGGAACAGGCGGGTCATAAGGTATTACAGACACGCGAACCCGGTGGCACGGATATGGGGGAGGCGGTTAGAAATATCCTACTGGATGAGCAATACAAGGGTATGAATGCTGATGCGGAGTTGTTGCTGGTCTTTGCCGCCAGGGCAGAGCATCTACATCAGGTTATTCTGCCCGCGCTGGATCGGGGTGAATGGGTGTTATGTGATCGCTTTACCGATGCCACCTACGCCTATCAAGGCAGTGGGCGTGGTATTGATATGCAACGTATTGCCTTGCTGGAACAATGGGTGCAGGGTGATCTACGCCCGGATTTTACCTTGTTGCTTGATGTCGCAGTAGAGACGGGTATGCAACGAGCAGGGGATCGCAGTGCGCCTGATCGTTTTGAACAGGAAGAACAGGTGTTCTTTGAACGTGTGCGCGCCGGTTATCGCAAGCAAGCTAAACAGGCACCGGAACGTTATCGTGTAATTGACGCATCACTTGATCTAGTGGGGGTGCAACAACAAATTGCAGCCGTTCTGGATGAGATTATTTTAAAATAATGGTGCGCAATGCGCACCCTACCGGTTAGCCCCCCTATTTCGGGGGTATGGCTCTTAAAATTTGTATGTCAGGCTACAGGTCTTATTATAATCAAGGAGCTGTATCTCATGCAGAATACAAAATATTTACCTTTTCTTGCCATTACATTAACGATGGTGGGTTGTGTATCCCAACCCACAAAGGTTTCCTATGCCGTACCCGGGGATGCAAGCCTGAATTGTTTTGCTATAACAACCCAAATTGATGAGCAAAAGGTTATTGAAGAAGAGACCAGCGCAACCATCACCGAGGCCTCATTGACCGATGCCGGAGCCAGGGCTGGCGGTACAGCAGCCGCTTTAGCGGGTAGTCGTATCCCTTTTCTGGGTAATATCCTACAGGTAAATTCCAGTGTTCAACAAAGCCGCATCAAGGTTGCCCAAGCAAAAAATAATAAGGCAGTGGGTAGAAGAATGCATCTGGAAAGCATGGCTAAAAATAATGGTTGTGGTGCAACAAAATGATACTTGAACCTCTGATCGATTAGAGGTTATTGCTGGCCTGTAGGGTTGCTTGTGATCAAGGTATGGTTTTATGATCATGCCTTGGTCGAAGTATTCCTGAATATAAATTTGCCTTTAACTCAAAGGGTAATGAATGTTATTATTATCAAGTGGTTTCATTATCAAAGAGGGTGGCTATAAATGTTTGATCTACAAGAAAAACTGGATTCCAGATTAAAAGCCTTAGGTGCATCAAAAGATACTGATGCTGATGTTCGATGCATAGGTGGAAATCTACATCATACTGGTATTTCAAAGAAATCTATTATCAAATCACTGAAAAGCGCAGGTTTGATGTCAGATTCAGGTAAAATTCGTCATATAAAAACCCCTTAATGTACTCGCCTCCAGAGATAGTATTTGGTTTTCACGGCTGTGATAAAGCGGTTTCTGATAAAGTCATAAAAAACTCAGGTAAATTATCGAATAGTGAAAATAGCCATGATTGGCTTGGATCCGGAATTTATTTCTGGGAAGGAGATCATGACAGGGCACTTGAGTGGGCAAGAAATAATATTAAAATATCTAGGCCTAGTGTTATCGGGGCAGTTATAAAGCTAGGCAATTGTCTGGACTTATTAGATAGCAAAGATATAAAAAAAGTAGAAACTACTTATAAGATATATAAGGAAGAACGTGAAAAACTAAATGAGCCTCTACATCAAAACAAGGCTGTTGATGCTAGTGGTATTAGTTTTAATAGAAGATTAGATTGCGCAGTCATTATGCGCCTGCATCAATTAAATAATGAAGAAATTATTGATGAGTTGAAACTAAAAGATTCTCAGGGTCAAAATAAGAGATACATTCAACGACATGGTAATTATATCGATTCTGTTCGGGGCATGTTTCCTGAAGGGCTTGAACTTTATCCGGGTGCTGGGTTCCGTAATAAAAATCACATACAACTTTGTATACTTAATCCTAATTGTATCCTTGGGTATTTTGAACCCCAAAAACATAATTCCTGGTATAAGGAATTGTAGTCATAAACAAGATAGAGATTATTAAACGATAATGGCACAGATTGGCGAACCCTATCAACAAGTATTCCATTTCTGGTGGCAGGATAACTACCAACGCCTGATCGAGGCCTATCAACAGAAACGTCTGCCCCATGCGCTGTTATTGCATGGGTCAGCCGGTCTGGCCAAACAAGGCTTTGCGCGCATGTTGGCTTATCGTCTGCTATGTAAGGAACCATTAGCTGATGGCTCAGCCTGTGGTGCCTGTCCCTCTTGCCTGCTTTATCTGGCGGGTAATCATCCAGATTATTTTGAAATCGGGGTGGCTGAGGATAAAAAAGATATTGCGATTGATCAGATTCGTAATTTGTGCAAAGGACTGATGCTGACCGGTCACGCCGGTGGCAATAAGGTGGTGATGATCGCCCCGGCAGAACGGATGAACGTGCATACTGCAAATAGCCTGTTAAAAATCCTGGAAGAACCCCCATCGAATACTATTTTATTGCTGGTTGCAGAGGCTCCAGGACAATTACTTCCCACCATACGCAGTCGTTGTCAGCACATCTTATTCAGGGTGCCTGATCAAAAATTGGTACAAACCTGGCTGCAACAACAGCCTGATATTGATGTGCAACGAAGTGATCTGAATAGTGTCATTGATCTGGCCGATGGTGTTCCCTTCAAGGCGATGATATTAGCACAGCAACATGATGATATTGTTGCTGAACATAAGAATTGTATTAAAGACTGGGTAGCAATGGCTCAGGGCAAGAAGTCCCCACTGGTCATTGCCTTGCAATGGTCAAAAGATGATACACTAAGGTCGGTACAATGGATGTTTGAATGGGTGATGGATATGCTGCGTTTAAAGGCGGATACGAATGCACAGCTATCCCATGCGGTTATTGAACGCAAGACCCTGGTCGCGATTGCGGCAAAATTTAATATGCAGGATTTATTTGATTTGCATCAGCGTATTAATCGAGTGATCGTTTTGTCTGTAACTCCGGTTAATAAACAATTGTTACTGGAAGAATTATTGTTGTACTGGGTGGCAATGAAAGGGTGGTCTCGGGTATGAAAAACAAGAAAATAGCACGTCCAAGTATATTATCCCTATCGATCAAGGACAAGGGCGCGTTATATGCCGCCTATATGCCTTATGTGAAAAACGGTGGTCTGTTTATCCCGACTAACAAGGATTATAAATTGGGTAATGAAGTCTTTATGTTGCTGACCTTGATGAATGAGAACGAAAAGATCCCGGTCGCTGGTAAGGTGGTTTGGATTACACCTAATGGTGCGCAGGAAAATCGTAGTGCGGGTATCGGAGTGCAGTTTGCTGAACAGGATGGTGGTACCGCACGGAATAAAATTGAGACCTATCTAGCCGGTGCCTTGCAGGCTCAACGTGCCACCCACACCATGTAATGGGGTTTTGTGATGTTGGTTGATTCACACTGTCATCTTGATCGGCTCGATCTTGCGCCCTGGGATGGTCAACTTAAGCCTGTGCTGGATGAGGCAAGGGAGCAGGGCGTTGAACATTTTCTCTGTGTCTCGGTTACCCTGGAGGAATATCCGGCGATGTTAGCGCTGGTTGAGGGTATTAATGATATATCTGTTTCGGTGGGGGTTCATCCCAATCATTATGATGAACAACCGCCAACGATAGAAGAACTGCTGGAATTGGCACAGCACCAACAAGTTGTTGCTATTGGTGAGACTGGGCTGGATTATTTTCGTGGTGGGGCAGAACATAAGGAGATCCAACAGGCCTTTCTGTGTACCCATATTGCGGCGGCCAAACAAAGTCAGAAACCCTTGATTATCCACACCCGTGAGGCGCGTGAGGATACCATCGCTGTGTTACGAGAGGAATCAGCCGATCAGGCTGGTGGTGTATTGCACTGTTTTACCGAAGATTGGGCGATGGCAAAAAAGGGCCTGGATCTGGGTTTTTATATCTCTCTTTCTGGTATCGTGACCTTTAATAGTGCTAAAGAATTGCAGGAAACGGCAAAAAAAATCCCTGCTGATCGTTTATTGATTGAAACCGATTCTCCCTGGTTGGCACCCGTGCCGAAACGTGGAAAAGCCAATTATCCCGCCTATGTCGCACACACGGCAGCCTTTATTGCCCAGCTTAGAGGTGTCTCGGTAGAAGAACTGGGTGAGCAGACCACAGAGAATTTTTATCAGCTATTTTTCAAATCGGCATAAGCGTGATTGTAATACCTGGATATTATCAAGTAGCTCCAGTGCCAGGGCAATACCCGCAAGATTGACACCAAGATCATGCTGCAAACGCATGGCTGTACGTGCCTTTTGCAGGCTATTTGCAGGAAATCGCCATTGTGCACGTTGTTGACCAATGGGTTCCAGTGCACCTTCATCGACCAGTTCAATAATCCATTCGGTCGAACGCGAGCAGGCTTGGCAGAGCTCATTGAGTGATAACTCACTTTCTTCATCAAGTAGAATTCCAGTTAGTATTTCCTGTTTCATAACTTGTTACACTCCCAATTGACTACGTGGGTTATAGGCCAGTTCCTGTTCCATTTTGTGATATAACGCCTTGGCTACATCACTATCGGCAGGTGGCAGGGTGATTTGTGGTACAACATAGAGATCACCCGGAGACTTTGCTGGAATACCACGACCTTTCATTCGTAGTTTGCGTCCAGTGCTGGTGTTTTCAGGGATTTTCAAATCAACTATGCCGGCAGGCGTTGGAACCTTAATAGTTGCACCCAGCGCCGCTTCCCAGGGTGTAAGCGGAAGATCAATATAGACATCATGAGCATCTACCCTGTAGATGCTATGTGGCTTGAAATTGATCTCGAGATATAGATCGCCAGGTTGAGCATTGCCCGTTCCTGCTGAACCCTGACCGGATAGCCGGATACGCTGTCCCTGTTTTACACCCTTGGGGATCTTGATATTCAGGGTGCGTTGCTTGGTAACGATACGCCCATGCGAATCTACTTTCGGTGTTTGCAGGCTAATGCTGCGAGTGGCACCTTGATAGGCATCTTCAATATCAATAAACACCCTGGCGTGATGATCCTCACCACGCGCATGAAAACCAGTATGACGGGATGATGTCTGTGTCGATTGGAACTTCTGGCCAAACAGTGATTCAAAGAAATCACTGTAATCGGCTGCATTACCGGCGTTACCACCACGAAACTCAAAACCGTCATCCCAGTCCGGTGGTGGGTTAAAGTCCTGACCATTTTTCCAGTTGGCTCCAAGCTGATCATAGGCTGCTCGTTTTTCAGGATCCTTGAGCGCTTCATAGGCTTCACCCAGTTCCTTGAAGCGATCCTCAGCATCGGTGGCTGCGCTAACATCCGGATGATACTTGCGCGCCAGTTTTTTATAGGCGCGCTTGATCTCATCCTGAGTGGCATTACGTTCGACTCCCATGATCTTGTAATAATCTTTAAAGTCCATGTGTTATTTGCTCCAGTAGATAGAGTAGTGTCTATGGAATAATAATGAACCCGTATTGAATAAGCTTCAATATAAGAATAAGAATACGCATAAATATGCGCATAATAGATATTATGTTAAATAATTACAAGAATATGTTATTCTGACTGGTATACCGCTCTAAGACACTCTACGACGAGCAACTCCGATCAGACCTAATAGGCCCGAACCAAACAACCAAGCAGCGGCTGGAACAGGTACCGATGAAACAGATGGCGTTATTATGGTGGCAAAATCCATATTCAGATCCCAGCGACCGCCTGTGTAGCTACCGCCAGCAACCATCCATCATCCAGACAGATCCACCAAAGGCAGAGGTTTTGTCATTGGCGCCATCGCCTATCTGTAGTGCGTAATCTCCAGCCATTGACATAGCGTAATCAATGCCATCAATGGTTATATTGCCTGATGTAATGGTGTTGTAATAATGCCAGGAGGCAGACTACAAAGAAAGCAATAAACATGCCATAAACATAGATTATTGATCTTTATGTGTTTATTGAATTTATATCTGAGCTATGTATGAGTGTAAAAACAATGTGATCGAGTGTTTTTGTCCTTTCTTGATTTCATCCCAGGAAATCATCCTTCAAAACAATAGTGTTTATTGTATAATGCGCGCAGGATTTTTAATGATGTCGGCATAAGCTTGTGGCCGGTGTAAAAATAAACTTGGAGATACTCAATGATTAAACCTCATGGTTCTGATGAACTGAATCCATTATTTGTATATGACAGTGCCAAAAATGACGCTCTGCAAAAAGAAGCTGAAGGCCTGGCATCGATTGTTGTGAGTTCGGCAACAGCAGCCAATGCTGTTCAGTTGGGCGCGGGTTATTTTAATCCACTCACTGGCTACATGACCAAGGCCGATGCCCTGTCAGTGGCAACGGATATGAAGACCAGTTCCGGTTTGTTCTGGCCGACACCGGTACTGAATCTGGTTGAAGATGCGGGTAGCATCAAGGCTGGTGATCGCATTGCACTGAAGGATCCAAATGTTGAAGGTCACCCTGTGCTGGCTATTATGGATGTTGAAGCTGTTGAAGCATTCACCGATGAAGAAATGGCATTGATTACTGAAAAGGTTTATGCCCCTAGCGATGCTGAGGCACATCCTGGTGTCGAGGCCTTTAATTCTCAGGGTAAGGTTTGTTTATCTGGTCCTATCCAAGTGTTGAATTTCTCATATTTCCTGTCTGAATTTCCTGATACCTTCCGTACGGCAGTTGAGATTCGTAATGAGATCGCAGAGCGTGGCTGGAAAAAGGTCGTTGCCTTCCAGACCCGTAACCCTATGCATTTGGCACATGAAGAACTTTGTCACATCGCTATGGATCGTTTGGGTTGTGATGGCCTGGTGATTCACATGCTGTTGGGCAAACTTAAGTCTGGTGACATCCCTGCCCCGGTTCGTGATGCGGCCATTCGTAAGATGGTTGAGCTATATTTCCCGCAAAATAGTGCCATGGTAACGGGTTATGGCTTTGATATGCTTTATGCGGGGCCTCGTGAGGCTGTGTTACATGCCGTGTTCCGCCAGAATATGGGTGCTACGCACTTTATTATTGGTCGTGACCATGCCGGTGTTGGTGATCACTATGGTGCCTTTGATGCGCAGACTATTTTTGATTCCGTACCCGAAGGCGCTATGGATATCGAGATCTTCAAGGCTGATCACACCGCTTATTCCAAGAAAATGAAAAAGGTTGTGATGATGTGTGAGGCACCGGATCATGTGAAGGATGATTTCGTATTACTATCCGGCACCAAGGTGCGTGAGATGTTGGGTAAGGGTATTGCCCCACCGAAAGAATTCTCACGTCCTGAGGTTGCTAAAATATTGATGGATTATTATCAGAGCATTAATTCCTGATAGACATCATTTCGTAGACTTGATGTTATTTCCGCGTAGGCGGGAATCTAAAAACGGCACCTAAGGGTGCCGTTTTTATTTTGTGATGTATAATTCTGATATTATGCAGTTCATTGATACCCATTGCCATTGCGATTTTAGTGCGTTTGATTCAGACCGCGATGAGATCCTGCAGCACTGTCGACAGGCAGGATTATCGGTATTGATTGTGCCAGCAACGCAGGCGGCTACCTGGGGTCGGTTGTTATCTATCTGTGCCCAACATGCTGAACTCTACCCGGCACTGGGTCTGCACCCAATGTTTACTGCTCAACATCAGGATGATGATCTTGATCGCCTGGCTGAGCATATTGAGCATCACCATCCGCTTGCAATCGGCGAAATTGGGCTGGATTTTTATCATAAATCTGCTGATAGAGATCGACAAATAGTTTTGCTGGAACATCAGTTAATCCTGGCGCAGGAATTTGACCTGCCGGTTATTATGCATGTGCGCAAGGCGCACGATCAGGTTATCGCCTTGCTCAAAAAAAAACCACCTCGTGGTGGAATTATTCATGCCTTTAATGGCAGTCTGCAACAAGCGAAGCAATATATTGAGCTGGGTTTTAAACTGGGTTTTGGTGGCACTTTGACCTACCCTGATGCACACAAAATTCACCGTTTAGCACGCGAGATAGCAATTGAAAATATCGTGCTTGAGACCGATGCGCCGGATATGTCGCCGTTTGAACATCGAGGTGAACGTAATAGCCCTGAGTATTTAATTGAATCACTGCGCGCATTGGCGCTGCTTCGACAGGAAGATCCTGCTATCATTGCGGCGATCACCACGCGTAATGCCCGTGATGTTTTTAATCTTTGGTAAGGTGCGTACTACGCACCAATAACTTTATGAATAACGATTATAAAGAACGATTTGCCGGTATCCAGCGGCTGTATGGAAAAGGGTCGTTGGAGGTTATCAGCCAGATGCGGGTCTGTGTGATTGGTATCGGTGGTGTCGGTTCCTGGGTGGCGGAGGCGCTGGCGCGTAGTGGTGTGGGTCATATTACCCTGATTGATTACGATACCATTAGCATAGGAAATACTAATCGGCAGTTACATACGCGGGTTGATACGGTGAATCAAAAGAAATCAGCGGTCATGATTGAACGTATGCAGGCGATTAATCCGGTAGGTGATTTTACTGATATCGATGACTTCCTGACGGACAGGAATATTATGGATTACCTGTCACTCGAACGTCACTATGATTATGTGGTGGATGCTATCGATAGCATCAAGTTCAAGGCAAATATTATCTATCACTGTCGCCGTAATAAAATCCCGGTTATTACTATTGGTGGTGCTGGTGGTCTGGATGATCCCTCTCAAATCAAGGTGGTTGACCTGAGTCGAACCCACAATGATGCGCTGGCTGCAAAGGTGCGTAAGCGTCTGCGTGATGACTTTGGTTTTACCCGTAATCCTAAGCGTTATTTTCGGGTGGAATGTGTGTTTTCATCCCAGCAACAAGTCTATCCGCGTGCCGATGGTCATGTCAGCCATGAGAAGCCAGGTATTCACGGGGTCTCGCTGGATTGTAATAGGGGTTATGGCTCTGCTAGTTTTGTCACCGCCAGCTTTGGTTTTATGGCGGTTTCCAGGGTCATCAGACGAACCCTGGATCGTCATCAGATCGTTGTTAAATAACAAGGTCATTGCTGCGTGATATGGTAGGGTGCGCATTGCGCACCAAATTAAGTTAAAATGCACTCCGAACCTGGGGTCAGCGCCGGTTTTTGGCTCTGACCCCTGTTAGAACATACCACTAGCCCCAAAATATACAGAATAAAACATGAACCCTGCCAATCCCCTAACCCCACCGCTACCCGATAATAAACACCACCATACCTGGGATGGCCTTGCCGGTGACAGTAGCCGTTTAGCCATTGCTCGCGCCATCGAACAACACCCCGGCCCGGTAATGATTATCTGCCCGGATATGCAGCAGGTGGAGCAATTACAACGTGAATTACGTTTCTTTATTAGTGCACCTGATCATGAAGTCATCGGTTTTCCGGATTGGGAGACCCTGCCCTATGATCGTTTTTCACCGCATCAGGATATCATCTCTAATCGCTTGGAGACCCTGTATCGTCTACCCGAATTTAATAAAGGGGTTATGGTGGTGCCTATCGCCACTTGTATGCAACGTATTGCACCACGACGTTATCTTGAGGCGCATAGTCTGATCCTGAAGATTGGTGACAGCCTGTCTATGGATGTCATGCGTGCTCGTATGCAACAGGCAGGGTATCAATGTGTATCACAGGTTATGGAGCATGGTGAGTTTGCCATTCGAGGTTCCTTGCTGGATCTCTATCCCATGGGGCGACCACTACCCTATCGTATCGACCTGTTTGATGATGAGGTTGAGACCATTCGCACCTTTGATCCAGAGACACAAACCTCGATTGATCAGGTGAATGTCATTCGGATGTTACCGGCACATGAGTTCCCACTGGATGAGGATGGGATTCAACACTTTAGACGAGAATTTCGTAACTGCTTTGAAGGTAACCCAGCCAATTGCCCAATCTACCGGGAAGTTAGTCAGGGTGCTGCTATGGGTGGACTAGAATACTATCTACCGCTGTTTTTTTCAGAGACTTCTACCCTGTTTGACTACCTGCCTGATAATACCCTGCTGATCCAGTTACCCGGTAGTGATAAGGCGGGTACTGATTTTTACCAACAAGCAGAGCTGAGTTATGAACAGTATCGCCATGATGCTGAACGGCCATTACTCCCACCGCCACAATTATTTTTATCCTCCGAGGCTGTTAGCCAGCAACTTAATAAATATCCTTTGATTAATTTATCTCTGTCACAGGATAAGGGCGATATCCGCTATCAGACACAGACCTTACCGGATCTGCTTCTGGATGAAAAAGAGGATTCTCCTGCAACAAGACTTACACAGTTTATTGAACAGGCATCGGCACGTATCCTGTTTAGCGCGGAATCCGAAGGTCGGCGTGAGAAATTACGTGAGTCCTTACTAGCGTATGGTATTCATCCTATAACTATGGATTCATGGCAGGCCTTTATTAGTGCTGATATCGCGTTAGGTATTACCGTAGCTCCCTTTGAGACGGGTATGCTGTTAGCTGATCCGGCAATAGCGCTGATACCCGAGAACCTATTGCGCGATAAGGTGGGTCACGCCAGTCGTCGGCGTAAAAAATCGGCTCGTAATGCAGAAAATATCATACGCGACCTCACTGATCTGGTGGAAGGTGCTCCAGTGGTGCATGAGGAACATGGTGTGGGTCGTTATCTGGGACTGCAATATCTTGATGTCGGCACGGACAAGACCGAGTTTGTCTGTCTGGAGTATGCCGCCAATGATAAATTATATGTCCCCGTTTCCTCGTTGCATCTGATTAGTCGTTATACCGGTGCCTCCCCGGAAAACGCACCGTTACACCGTCTTGGTGGGGAACAATGGAAAAAGATTCGACGTAAAGCAGCGGAACGTGCGCGCGATGTAGCGGCTGAGTTGCTAGAGATCTATGCCCGCCGAGAGGCACAAAAGGGTTTTGCCTTTAATGAACCCGGGGTTGAATACGAGCGCTTTGCGGCATCGTTTCCATTTGAAGAGACCCCGGATCAATATCAGGCGATTGAACAGGTGGTTAATGATCTGGTTCAACAGCGCCCGATGGATCGAGTGGTCTGTGGTGATGTTGGTTTTGGTAAGACCGAGGTTGCCATGCGTGCTGCCTTTGTGGCAGCAATGGGCGGTAAACAGGTGGCGATCCTGGTGCCCACCACACTGCTGGCACAACAACATTACCAGAATTTTATTGATCGCTTTGCCGACTGGCCCTTTCGCATTGAAGGACTTTCACGTTTTCGCAGCAAGAAACAACAGGATGTGGTGTTGGCTGGTCTCGCTGATGGTAAGGTCGATATTGTTATCGGCACGCATAAACTATTACAAAAAGATGTGATTTTTAAACGCCTGGGGCTGGTGATTATTGATGAGGAACATCGTTTTGGCGTGCGTCATAAAGAACGCATGAAGTCACTTCGGGCTGAGGTGGACATCCTGACCCTGACGGCCACGCCCATCCCCAGGACACTCAATATGTCTCTTGCCGGGATGCGTGATTTCTCCATCATTGCCACAGCCCCCTCACATCGAATTGCGGTCAAAACCATGGTCAGTGAATGGAATGATACGGTCATACGCGAGGCCTGTCTGCGCGAGATCAAACGTGGTGGACAGGTTTATTTTCTGCATAACAAGGTTGAAAGCATCGAAAAGATTGCCGCGCTGCTGCAAGGCTTGTTACCTGATGCAACGATTGGTATTGCCCATGGACAGATGCGGGAGGCGCAACTGGAACAGGTCATGCTGGATTTTTATCATCAGCGTTATCACATCCTGGTTTGCACCACGATTATTGAAAGCGGGATTGATGTACCGAGTGCCAATACTATTATTATGAATCGAGCAGATCATCTGGGACTGGCACAACTGCATCAATTACGCGGTCGTGTCGGTCGTTCTCATCATCGTGCCTATGCCTATCTGCTGGTACCATCACGCAAATTGATGACTGCTGATGCAATAAAAAGAATCGAGGCTATTGAGGCTATGGGTGAACTGGGTTCTGGTTTTGCCCTTGCCTCACATGATCTGGAGATTCGGGGTGCCGGTGAATTGCTGGGCGAAGGTCAAAGTGGCCAGATTCATGAGATTGGCTTTAGCCTCTACAATGAGCTGCTGGCACGTGCGGTGGCATCCCTCAAGGATGGCAAACAGCCGCAACTGGATTGTCCACTGGATCATGGCCCTGAGGTTGATCTGCATACCACAGCACTGATCCCGGACACCTATCTTCCCGATGTGCATACGCGTTTGATCTTGTATAAACGTATTGCCAGTGCTGAGAACAAGGAGGCACTCTATGACCTTCAGGTTGAAATGATTGATCGTTTTGGACTGTTCCCTGATCCCGTTAAACACCTGATGGCTGTTACCGAGATCAAGTTATTAGCAGCACCATTGGGTATTAAAAAGCTTGATCTTGGTAACAAGGGTGGGCGAATTCTGTTTACACCTGAACCTAATGTGAATCCTGCCAGGATCATCCAGTTAATACAATCTGAACCCCAGCGATTTAGACTCGAAGGTGGGGATCAATTAAGGATATCTGATACACTTGAAACCATTGAAACTCGGATTGAATATTTGCAGACCCTGTTAAAAAGAATATCAGATGATTGATTGTATGATAAGACGAAAGAGTTACCTTCTCCACTCTATATGGCTGCCTGTATTCCTGCTGTTGTGGAGTGCTGTTAATCAGGCGAGAGAGAGCAACGGTGCGCCCCATTTACCCCTTTATTACACGGTTGAGATTATCGTCTTTGAACAGCTCTATCCGGAGGACTCTGAGGTCTGGCCAGAGATTGGCACTGAACTGGATTCATCGGCCATGCCGCTTATTAGTAATAATAAAGAACAAGAAAACACCTTACCTTTGCCCTATAACTTATTGAATAGTGGTTGGTTGAGTATTAATGATGTATGGGGGCGACTCAAACGATCCCGACCTTATCATCCCCTGCTTTATCTTTCCTGGTATCAGCCAGGAGTGGATAGAAAAATGGCGCGCAAGGTCTATTTTTATGAAGGGATGGATCAGACCCCCGCTCCACCCTCAATGGCTGAAATAATTAATCGTGAGATTAATGAGCAACAGATGGTGCTTGATGAAGGTATGGATACCAGCTTTGGTGGCATGATTACGCAGGATAACTCAACGCAGTATTTCAGCAATCAATCACTGGCAACGGATCGTGATGATAACGATAAAACCAGAGGGACGGTGATGTTATCAGTCGGTCTATATCTACATCTAGATCTGGATATTATCTTTGCCTCTGAAAAACCTCCGCTATCCACCGCTACGGCAGAGCAACAGATTACAGGACTTGATTCCAGCTTTTATGATCCGCTGGTTATTGAACAGGAATTAGAACCAGACATTGTTGATGAACCCAAGGTATGGCATTACCGCTTGCGTGAACAACGCAAGATGCGTCTTAATGAAATTCATTACTTTGACCATCCTCGTTTTGGTGTTATTGCAAAGGTAAGGCGATTCGATATTAATGAGTCTGAATAAAGCACGTCATGCAGTACTGATTACCGGTTGCTCATCGGGTATTGGTTATCATGCCGCCAAAACCCTGCAACAACATAGCAATTATCATGTCATTGCCAGTGCCCGTCGGGCTGAGGATGTCGCTCGTTTAAAAAATGAGGGGCTGGATACCGTATGGCTTGATTTGAATGATAGTGAGTCAATCCAACAGGCTGTTAGTGAAGCGCTGGAAATGACGGGTGGCAAGTTATACGCCCTGTTTAATAATGCCGCCTATGGCCAACCCGGTGCGGTTGAAGATCTGTCACGCGAGGTATTGCGCGAACAATTTGAGACCAACCTGTTTGGTACCCATGAGCTCACTCAACGTATTATTCCGGTGATGCGACAGCAGGGCTATGGACGCATCATACAAAATAGTTCACTCCTTGGCTTTGTTAGCCTACCCTATCGCGGTGCCTACAATGCCAGCAAGCATGCGCTGGAAGGACTGTCCGACACCCTGCGACTGGAACTGGCGGCAGCGAATATTCAGGTATCACTGATTGCCCCTGGTCCGATTAATAGTCGTTTCCGCGCCAACGCCTGGCAGATGTATCAACAACATATTAATCGTGATGCCAGCCCTCATCGTGAAGCCTATCTTGCTATGGAGCAACGTCTGACCAAACAAGGCCCCGCTGCACCCTTCACCCTGGATCCTGATGCAGTCACAAAAAAACTGGTTCATGCGCTGGAGAGCAAACGACCCAAGGCACGTTATTATGTCACCTTCCCCAGTTACCTGTTTATGGTTTTAAGGCGTGTATTGAGTACGCGTTGGCTTGATTGGGTGTTGAATAAGATCCCCAAATAAATTTCAAGGGGTCAGAGCTCTGTCTCCAGTTGTTGTACTCCCTCTTTTATTCTATTACACTTGCACGATCATTGGGTTCAAAAATCAGAATAATAGAGTGGTGTGCCTAGATGCACTCGGATATAGGGAGATGCTGAAATGGAAAGATGCTTGATTATATTACTGTTTCTATTATTGAAGCCCGTCTCTTTATTTGCCAATGAAACATTAGAACCCGATCTTTATCCTGATAAAGAAACGAGCAGTATTGGAAACACTGCTAACTTTAATGCAGCCGTCACTGGTGTCACTATTATTGCTACTAGACCAGTACTCAACATGTTCCCTCCACCCCCTACTGCTGTGGTTGTAATGACTGATAAGCCAGTCTCAAATGGTTCCACTATTATAGTACCTCAAGATAATAACTATATCGGGATGCTTTCCAGTGATACAGATATTGGTTTATTGGGTTTCTCTATAAAAACAGCACCACTGCTCGGTGATATTATTAGCTTTTCCTCTGCCACAGGTCTATTTGTATATAGTCCAGATACCGAGGCATTGGGTCTGGATAGTTTTCAATATAGCCTTAATGGCGGTAATATAAATACAGTGTATATCACGATTGAGCCTCCCACGAGTGCCAATACGCGACCAACAGCTTACATTGACACCGGTGAGGCACGGCTAGGTTTTGTAGGGAGAGAGATCTTGCTTGATGGTCAGTTTTCTTCAGATGCTTATAATGATCCTGTGACTTACCGCTGGGATATTGTCAGTGCGGCAGTGGGTTCCAGTATTAGCCTGTCTTTCACGAAGGCATCACAAGCCCGTTTTACGCCACGGTGTGCAGGGATTTATATCTTTAGTCTTATCGTAAATGATGGCATTCAGGATAGTAAAGCAGATCAAATAAAAATACAGATTTCTATAGGAGCAGTATGTGTCCCCCTAGATGTTGATGGCGATGGTGATGGGGATGCCAATGATGGTCTGATTATTCAACGTCGACTTACTGGCGCGAGTGATGTTATCACAGGTATTGTATTGCCAACTAATGTCGGAGGCTCTGGTGTTGATGGCGCTCGTTCTAATACAGAAATTTTACAAGTAATTGATACAGCGGGTATTGTCTTTGATGTTGATGGCGATATGGATGTTGATGCTAATGACGGATTAATGATTCAGCGCCGACTCACCGGGGCGAGTAATGTTACATCGGGTATAATTTTACCGGAGGTTACAAGTAGTTCTGGTATAATGAGGGCTCGTCTTAATAGTGAGATCTTGGTGGCAATTGATGTCTTACTGCCTCCGCCTCCTCTATCTGCTGTTAAGTAAGCGGAGCATCAAAACTATGGTGCGTGATACGCACCCTACCCCTATTAAAACAAAACACTCTCGATCAAAATATAGCTGGCGACCAGAACCAGAAAACGACCGAATCCTTTTTTCAGCAGGTCGGCAGGTAGTTTGTCCCCTACCTGGCTACCGATCAAACTACCGACAATAGCAATAGCGGTAAACATTGCCATCATTGAGTAGTCGATGCTAACGGCACCGGCATAACCGGCAAACCCGGCAAATGATTTGAGCGCGACAATACTCAGTGAGGTTCCTATCGCCTTCTTCATGGAGAGCCCGGATAACAATACCAGTGCGGGTACGATCAGGAAGCCACCACCGACACCGACGATACCGGTTAGAATGCCAACACCAATACCATGTGCAGCAATATGACCATATTGAAGGTTACAGTTACCATCAGGGCAATCCTTCAACTCTGATATCCCGGCAGCAGCAAGCGGTTGCTTAGGCTTGAGCATCCTCCAGGCAGCGACATACATCACCAAAGCAAACACACTGAGCTGTATGACTACCGGAGTAATAACCCCCACCAAAGCACCAGCATAGGTACCTATGATACCAAACAGACCAAAAACAGCGGTAATCCTGAAATCAACATTGCCATGTCGCCAGTGTTGCAGAGCACTAATTGTTGCCGTGACAGCTACGATCCCCAGGCTCATGGCAATCGCTGCCTTAGGCTCCACATCAAGCAGATAGAGTAATGAAGGCATGGTTATAATGGAACCGCCGCTACCAAAAATACCCAGCAATAAACCGGTCAGTAGACCTGCGATAATCATTGAAATAGACATAGACCTTTCCTTAACTTCAGCTTATTCAATAAAACTATTGAATACTAGAATAGCATTAAATAGCAAAAGGTCAAGTCCATTCATCTATGCATATAGAGGTTAAGCCTTTAGCCGTTGGATAACCATGCTTAATAATGTATTCACATTCATTGGCTTGTTGATGTAACCACTAATACCTAACGCCCTGGCCTTTTCTTCATCCATATTTTCGCTGTAACCGGTACATAGAATCACAGGTAATTCTGGTCTTATTATCAATAAACTGCGTGCCAGTTCTGCACCGGATAACCCCGGCATGGTCTGATCGGTAATCACGAGGTCAAATGCTGATGGATCTTGTTTGAATAATCTTAATGCTGACTGGCTATTTGTTAACACCGTAACATCTCCATCACGACTCTCAAATAGATCACTCATAAAGCCGGCAACCGATTCTTCATCATCAACGATCAGTATACGGGCATGATTCAGACTTTTAGCCGGGTTTATTTCTACTATGGAATGTTCTTGATGCAAAAGAATATTTTCTGTTACGGGGAATAGCAATCTGAATGTCGTTCCTGAATCAGCTTTGGTATCAACAAGAATATGCCCTTTATGCTGGTGAACAATACCATGTAACATAGACAGCCCCATACCGGTACCTTTACCCACCTCTTTGGTGGTGAAAAAGGGTTCGAATATTCGACTTAATACCTCTTGAGATATGCCTGTTCCTGTATCACTTACTGATAATTCAACATAGCTTCCAGCCTCTATGTCATGATGACAAGCGACACAAACAGCTTGTGATTGTGTTTGATTATAACGTGTCTCAATATCAATACGGCCCCTGTTACCCATCGCATCGCGGGCATTAATGCATAGGTTCATCAGTATCTGTTGTAATTGTACTGGATCCATCATCACCGCAGGAAGGTCTGTCTCCAGTTGACTACACACCTGTATACTTGAAGGTAATGTTGCCTGTAACAGACGGATGACTTCATGCACCATAGGTGACAACTGTAGTGGTTTCGCCTCTCCACTACTTGTTCGACTGAAGGCCAGTAACTGGCTGACCAGATCACGCGCTCGCTCACCCGCCAGCGAAACCTCCATAAGATATTTGCGAAGCTCAGGTTGATTATCAGTGACAAAACGTTCCAGGGCAAGATTGGTAAAGCCAAGGATTGAGGTGAGGATATTATTGAAATCATGGGCAATACCCCCGGTCAATTGACCGATGACCTCCATCTTTTGTGCCTGTCGCAGTTGCTTGTTTAAATGGTGACGTTCTTTGTGCGAACGCAGAGTGACAATACCGTATGCCAGATCATCCGCCAATTCTTCAAGAAGATGAATTTCTTTCTCGTTAAAAGCATTGGCTTCCGATGAATATATATTCAATGCACCAAATGTCTGTTCTTTATCTTTTAGTGGCAGTGCAAGGGATGACTGATATCCATGTTTCAGCGCCCGATCGCGCCAGGGTACATAACGAACATCCCCTGTAATATTGTGAATACAACTCACTTGACCGGTTCGAATCGCTACACCAGTAGGCCCCTGTCCCTGCTCGCTATCACTCCAACTGAGTTTTAAGGACTCCAGGTAACCTTGTTCATCACCTGCCTGTGCTGCAGGCAGGATACTTTTCTCCTCATCATGTTGGGCAAATGCAACCCAGGCAAGTGTGTACCCGGCCTCCCCGATAATAATCTGACAAATCCTGTGCAATAAAACCTCTTCATTCGTTGTTCGCACCAGGGTCTCGTTACATTTACTTAATACCGTTAGCGAGCGGTTAAGTCTTTGCATTGATTGCTCGGCCTGATGACGTTCGCTGATATCAATGAAAGTAATAACAGAACCAATGACCTGGTCATCTTTGCAAATGGGATAAGACCAGTATTCCGCTGGAAACATGTTACCATCCGCACGCCATAGGACCTCATTATCGACATGTACATTTTTACCTTTTCGAAAGGCCTGATAAATACGACATTCCTGTTCCGGGTAAACATCACCATCAGAATGAGTATGATGTATAAGGGTATGCATGTTTTTTCCAAGCAGATCTTTCTGATCTTTATAACCCAATATCCTCAGACAGGCTCGGTTAACAAAGGTGCAATACCCTTCCATATCCACGCCATAAATAGCCTCACCGGTAGAATCAAGTAATAACTGAATCCTGTCCTTATTATCATGCAAGCCCTGTTCTATTTGTAAACGGCTGGAAACCATTCGTTTAAAGCTAAAAGCCATATCCTCAAATTCTTTAACGAAGCCTTTAACAGGTGTATCAAAACGTTCGTTTATGGCAAAATTATCCATTGCTACGGTTAATTGATGAACAGGCACTAGCACCCGTCTTACCAACCAAAAACCAAGCATAATAAATAAGGTAATAAATCCTGCTGAAATAATAGTGCTATAAGTCAATTCATCCTGAATAGGTGCAGTAACAAAGACTACGGGTATCTCTGAAATAACATTCCAGTTTAAAATGGGAATCGAGGTAACCGAACCATATACGGGCGCACCTGACAAGCCTGTATAGGTATCTGTAACACGCCATGGTTTACCGGCCAGTGCATGGCGCACTATACCTATCTGGGTCATTGATTCACCCGGATTAACAGCCTCTATTTTTGTTAGCAGATTACCGCGTTGATCAATCAGGTAGGAGATTACACCCTCTGTGACATGGGTTCGGGAACGGCGTTGCCAGAGGCTTGACACCTCAATCTCGGCAAGTAAAACGGCTTCTGTTTTTTGAATACCCCCTACTGGAACCGCAATGGTAAAACGATAGCCGCCTTCACGAAGGTCAGTAGCACCTATATAAATACGCCCCTGCAAGGGGATCAATAATTCCGGAGAACGGATGACCTGATCCCATACAAGATTCCAGTGGTTTTTAAGCCATTGTCGGGAACTTGTCATATCCCCTGTTATAAGCGGAACGCCATGCTGCGACCCACGTTCATGCGTAGCAATAATCTTTCCCTTGTCTGATATAAGTAACAGACCATGCACCGCAGGTTCTCGCTGCAGCATGATTTTCATCAAGGCATTAATTAATCTATTATCTTCTTTTCTGGAAATTGATATGGCTATCGGATCACTTTTGTTTTGTAGCAATGTAATATAACGCGCAATCTCTTTTTCCAGATCTTGTTGCAGCATGTCATTAGTATGGATCTCATGTGACAGCGCACTATCTAGACGATAACTGTGTTCAGTATTCCAGTACAAGAATAGTAAGGTAATCGATGGCATAACACCCACCAGAAGAATCAGTGTTACCAATATCCTTTTTAAGGGTGATTTATATTGCATCTATCTTCTATTCCTGATTAATAAAGCGCAGGTCAAGGTAGTGTTCGGGATTAACAGGTGCATTATCCCATAAACCCATCGTTATCAGATATTGTGCCATTGCCACAATATCTGTCTTGTGCGGAGTCATATCACTATAGTCAATCCAGTCAGGGGGATCCGTCAGCACCCTTTCAAATACCGATGCCGGTGACCCGGTATAATCCTCCCCCATTACTGCAGCCTCATGTGGATTGGCCTCGATAAACGCACCCGCATGTAATAACTGGATAACAAGTTCCTGTAGCTGTTGTGGCCGTTCTTCAATAAATCTGTCCGTTACCAGCAATACATGATCCATGTGGTCTTTCCATATATCAGGTGATATTGCCACCATCCAGCCTACACCAAGCTCAATAGATTTATTGCCCTCCGGTTCGCCGACAATAAACCCATCAATTTCTCCCCTGCGTAGTGAACCTATCATATCGCGTGGAGGCATTCCTACGACAATAATATTGTCCTGGGGTATAGCGTGCTGTCGCATAAATATATGTAACAACACATTATGTTGAGAATAAATATGAGGGACAGCAATAATTCTTTTTTGTTTTTTTAACTGTTCAATTGATTTTATTTTATCGGATAACACAAAACCATTGCCGTTACGGTCAGCCGTCATAACGATTTTACCGGGGAATCCTTCTCGAATTAGATTCATGGCGAGAGGCGATAAAATAAAGGTTCCTGCTAACTTGCCGGATTGCATATCCTCAACCACGTCATTCCAGTCATGGTTTTGTATGGTCTGCAATTGAAATCTCTTAAGCTGATGTCCCTGAAATTTTTTTTCTACAATAGCCAAAGGCAAATGCCCACCACAGATCAAACGACCGATGTTGACCGTATCAAGTTTATTTTCATCATTGATTTTAACTTTAGGTTCACTGCCTGTATGGGAATCACCGGCAAGCAGATTTAGAAAAAAACCTACAAGGACGATAGCTAAAAAATGCATTACAAATTAATATCACAGGGTGTCGTTACCATTTGCCCCAATAATTTACGCACATAAACCATGCCGCTCACCAGATTCTGTTCAATATCTCGCATAGTAATCGTTTGATCGCCACGCCCGGCGGCTCTGTTGGCAATTACGGCACAGGTGACGTAATGCATTTCCAGTTCCTTAGCCAATGCCGCTTCGGGCATACCGGTCATGCCGACCAGATCACAACCATCACGCTCCATACGATTGATCTCGGCGGCAGTTTCTAAACGCGGGCCCTGAGTTGCACCATAGGTACCACCATTATAATAGGGAACCGATGCGGCATCAGCGGCTTTAATCAATGCCGCCCTCAGATTAGGACAATAAGGGTAGGAAAAATCAATGTGCGTCACATGGTCAATATCATTGCCTTCAAAAAAAGTATGTTTACGCATCGAGGTGTAATCAATAATCTGTTCAGGTATCACCAATGTGCCAACAGGCATATCAGCATTGATACCACCCACTGCAGCAATAGCAACAATCTGGCTAACCCCGGCATGCTTCAACGCCCATATATTAGCGCGATAATTAATATGATGCGGTGGAATTCTGTGCCCCGAGCCATGACGGGCAAGAAACACAATGGGGATGTTATTCAGACAACCATGAACCAGGGGTGCTGATGGACGACCATAAGGTGTGTGTACCACCTCGCGTCGTTCAATCTCGAAGTTTTCGATTTGATTCAGACCCGTGCCACCAATCACGGCGATGGTGTAGTTTTTAGTGCTCATGTTCAGGGAACCCATGCTTTTATGGCCTGATATTAATCAAGCCTGTTATAAGTGTCGCTTAATTTCCATATTTTCACCAAGCACACGTACTATATCAATTACTTTTGATGATGGGTGATAAATAACAAAATGATGTTTGAAATGGTAAAGTCTGTAACCTTTCCGGATAAGTTCAATATCACTCCCTATCCCTGGGTTTTCAGATAGCTCCTCAATTGCCTGCCCGAGTGCATTTGTGTAAATATCCGCTTGTCTTTCTCCGAAATTATTACAGGTGTAACGCCAGATTTTTTTTAATATCATTTCTAGCTTGTGGTCGTATTAAGACTTCAGGCATTCAACCCCGCATCTTTTTTAGCCTCTTGAATAATATCGTGTATATCAAAAGATACAGCATCGCCACTTTCTTCACCTTGAATAATTGCAGTGCGTAAAGATTCCAGCCGGGTGTGATATATTTCATCCTGTTGCATTTTTAATCGCAATGCCTCGCGAATAACCTCACTCGCGTTATTATAAATCCCATCATCCAGTTGTTTCTGAATATAGGTCTCAAAGGTTGAGCTTAAGCTAACGTTCATAAATTGATGCCTCCACAGAATAAATATATATCGCGTGTCCATTTATGTCAATATTGGACACAAATTTTCCTGGAGACCCCAATAATTAGTAATTAACAGAGTTATGGCTCATATGCATTAGATTTTTCCTCAGCTAATATCTTTTTAGCTTCTTTTAAATCAATTTTAGCTCTATGCCCATGTTTTTCGAGCAAATGAAGTAAATTTCCACCATTTAATAATGTGAGTGGCTTTCCTTTAATAAATTCATAAGCATCGGGGCCAAAATCGGCTGTTGTTACAAGAATACCCTTTGTTGCTCCTTCATTTACTGTTGTTCCAAATAAATCTCTTACAGCAGAAACCCCAACAACATTTGTATATCTCTTTGCTTGAATAACGATTTTTCCTCCTCGTATTGGGTCAGGGTCGAAGGCAATAGCATCAACGCCTCCGTCACGGCTTGCTTGTGTTATTTTTACTTCACCGCCTGAACTAACAAATTCTTTTTCAAATACTTCACGAATTAGATTTTCAAAATCTTTCCAATCCATAGCAGCAAGATTATCTGTCTCATCAATTCCATCTACCACTTCGTAAGCTGAAACAAAACGTCGATCTTCCTTGTTTATATTGATAATTGGTGCAACAGGTGATAATCCATGTAGCTTGCTGCTACCGACACCCTTAAGTTGTTTGAAACTGGCTTTTGGATCAGCTTTTCCAAGATTAATTGCTAAAAATTCATCCCTAGATGCTTGGAGGGACATAATGCAAGAGTTTACGTTATGCCCAGTTGCTTTATCTATTGAATTAACCCACCCATTGAATACAATCGAATCAATCGCATTTACAACATCTGCCTCATACAATTCATGAATTGTCCTTATCGAAATTTGATAAAGAAGCCCGTCATATAGTTTATTTAATGCAGTACTGGACAGGTTGGTTTCAATAAATTCATCCCTTGAAACAATATATTTCACTGCCTTGATTGTTGGTAAAATATCCAGATCTGGAAGAGAATAATCGATGATTAATATTTTAGTATCTGCTTGATAATCAATATCCCATTCTTGTGGGAAATAATTTGGATATTTTGAATTTGTTAATACCATTTCACAGTAATCAGAAACGGCTCCAGCATCCTTGTTTTGGTATTCTGATTTCTTGGCTAATATTTTATTGTTGCTCTCTTTTTTCTTTTGTTCGTGGTTGCTTTTTTTATTTACCCAACCGCCGATCAATTCATCCTGTTTTTTATCAAAGGCTTTTTTATGAATCTCCCAATCTTTAATGTTTTTTTGGTAATCAGATTCTATTCCTTCATTTTTTTTCTGGGTTTTCTGTTTGTTTTTCTTCCATCCTTCATAGTCAGAATTAAATAATTTTTCCGCTTCATCTTCTTTTATTTTTCTTGATTTAGATAATAGTTTATCGAAAAAACCCAATTTAGGCTTGTATTTCACATTTGTTCTATTTGGTTCAGAAGGATTCTGAGCCGGTTTAGGCTTGATTGGCTTCTTTGTGGAATATTTCTTTTTAATAGGTTTTTTTATAGAATATTTTTTATTGTCCAGCAAACTAGACCAATCAATTGCATCATCGACTTTTAGTGTATGCAGTAATATTGTTTCGAGTTTATTTATAGCTTCCATTGCTTCTTTTGTTTTTGTTTTTGCTAGTTCTTTTTTTTCTTCTTTACTTCTAATTGCAGATTCTCTATCTTTCTTTTTTTGTTCTGCTATTTGTTTTTTATCCCACATCTCATCCCAAGTGATTCGCTGTGCAGCGGCTTTTTGCTCAACGATATATTTATCTGAACCACGTATATGGCGATATTTGTTTAGCCCATTATGACGAACTTCAATTTCCCATATTTCACGATATGCCATATTACGTTTCCCCTGTACGTACTCTTGTGAAATCTAACGCTAAAAATCACTGCTGTCCCGTTAACTCAAGAGATAAGGATTGTTCTTCTCTAACAGAGACCGTTGCCCGCATGGACGCGGGCATCGAGCCTACATGGATGTATTCACAGCGATGGTATAGCTTTTAGTAGTCATATTGCATAAATCCCGTCTGCGTTACGCCAATAGTGATCCAGATCCATACCGAAGCCAAAGACGTAATAATCATCGATCTCCAACCCGGTGAAATCAATCTCGATCTCACATTGACGTTGCTGGAGTTTTTTCTTTAACAATATGCCACAATAAACAGCGCTGGCTTCCTGTTCCTTGCAATAATCTATCACCCTTGCCAGCGTGATGCCTTGCTCCATGATATCATCCAGTAATAAAACTGCGCGCCCTTTCAGGCTGGTTTGTGGCTTGTTGATCCAGTGTAATTCACCACCCTCTTGTGCCCCCTGATAACGAGTGGCATGTAGATAATCCAGTTGCAACGGGAAGTTTAATAAGGGCAGTATCTGTCCGGTTAGAACCAGTCCACCATTCATAACACAAATAACAACAGGTTGGCTAGCGGGCAATGTCGGGTGTTGATTGATCTCATCAGCCATCTGTTGTATCGCGTTATTGACCTCATCACGGGTGTAGATACAACGGGCGTTCTGGCGTGCCTGATCCATTAGAAAGTCATCACCCGGCAATCACTATCCATTGCCTCGCTAATGATATAGGCCTCCCCCACCGTATCCTGAATCTCACTGATACTATTCGCTTCCATACTCTCCATCATGGCTGAGCAGACCTTAAAGACAACACCGTCATCAACGCTCTCCTTGATTAGATCATGCAGGCTATGATGGCTATGCAGGTGTGAAGGTAACCCTTGTGCGATCCCTTCACAGGCCAGTTTGGCGGCATGACCGGTAAAGATAACCTCAACCTCATATTCCATTGCAGCTGCCACCCGACTGCGTGAGAGTATAGTTGCCATCGACAAGGTATCGCCAGGGTCTTGTGAGATGATGATCAATAATTTACTCGGCATTGCCTTGTCCTGCCATCATATCTGATGGTAACGGCTTGGCAAGATGCAAGGTGGATGTTGGGAAGGCTATCTCGGCACCATGTTGTGCAATGATTGCATTGATCTTTAACAACACATCCTGCTTGATTTCATGAAACTCTGTCCATACGGTGGTATGCGTGAAGGTATAGACAAAAAAGTCCAGCGATGACGGGGCAAAACTGGTGAAGTTGACCATCAAGGTCTGAGACGTGTCAATGGCCTCATGGTTTTGTAGCATAGTACGCACATCCTGAGTGATCTGAGCCATCTTGTCGGCATCATCATAGCGTATACCAATGGTTTCATAGATCCTGCGATGTGACATGCGTTGTGGGTTCTCAACGGCAATGGCCATAAAAATTGAATTGGGTATATAGATCGGACGTTTGTCAAAACTACGGATACGGGTGAGTCGCCAGCCGATAGATTCAACCGTCCCCTCGATATTACGATCAGGTGAACGAATCCAGTCACCCACTGCAAAGGGGCGATCCAGATAGATCATTAACCCACCAAAGAAATTAGCCAGTAGATCCTTAGCAGCAAAGCCGACCGCAATACCACCGATACCGCCGAATGCCAGCACACCCGATATACTAAAACCCAGAGTCTGCATGGCAACCAGGGCAGAGGTAATAATAATCGACAAACGTGTCAGTTTGGTAATGGCATCAATCGTGGTGCGATCAAAGTCCTTCTCCTGCTGTTGATTAATAGTAATCAGATTAACCTGAACACTGTTAGTCAGGCGTACCAGAAACCAGGTAATGGCTGTAATAATGCCAATATCACGAATCGGCCCCAGTGCCATAAAGATACTGGCCTCGGTCTCCTGGTAGATGATCTCCGCAGCAAAGGTAATACCGATCGCCCAGATCAATAGACTTGCTGGTTTTTGTGCCGATTCGATTAAGGCATCATCCCACGGGGTTTTTGTCGCCTGTACTTGTTTGTGCAGATGTACCAGGATGCGACGTTGCAGAAAATCAAGGAGCAAGGTAATAAACACAACAACAAAGACCTGAATAATCCAGTCTTCCCATATTTGCCAGTTATCAATGTAATTAATAAAATCCATAGGTGTTAAGAATCCTGATTGTTTGCATAACCGTGCACCATGGCAACGGCCTGTGACCAGTGAATATTATCATGTAATTCATCCCATGTAATATGTCGATGCCCATGAAGATGAGCCAGTCTTATGCCGGAGACCGGATTACTATCCTCTGCCAGGTCTTGCACCACCTCAATGGCCTGCTGGGGGTGATTACAAACCAGCACCATATCACAACCCGCATCCAGCGCTGTTCTAGCGCGTGCCGGATAATCCCCCGCACCCGCCGCAGCCTCCATGCTCAGATCATCACTAAAGATTGCACCTTGATAATTCAGCTCGCCACGCAATACCTGTTCCAACCAGAAGCGGGAATAACTCACAATCTGTTCATCAATATGAGGATACTGTATATGTGCTGTCATCAGTGCATTGATACCATAGTGAACCATCCGTTCAAACACAATAAGATCATCCATACGCACATCAGGGTAGCCGCGTGTGTCCACTGGCAGGCTTAGATGTGAATCGGCGATAACGGAGCCATGTCCAGGGAAATGCTTGCCAACAGGCTGCATCCCCGCACGTAACATACCGTGTTGATAGGCATGAGCCAGATCAGCGACAACTTCCGCTTGTTGGTGGAAGGCGCGATCACCAATGACCTCGCTCTGCTCTTTGTTCAAATCCAGTACCGGGGCAAAACTCAGGTCTACCCCACAAGCCAGTAACTCACTTGCCATTAACCAACCGGTAATCTCTGCTAGTAACAGGGCGTGTCGACGTTCATGTGTGTATAACAGCCCCAGTTCAGCAACCGCTGGCAGGTGTGTAAAACCCTCTCGAAAACGTTGTACCCGACCTCCTTCCTGATCAACGGCAATTAACAGACGTGGGGTTCGCGTCTCATGGATAGCTCGGGTTAATGCCTGGAGTTGTTGTGGTGATTCGAAATTGCGCGCAAACAGGATAACACCTCCTACGCTGGGGTGTTTCAACAGATCTTTTTCCTCTTCCAGAAGCTGAAGTCCTTGTAGATCCAGCATGACAGGCCCTAAGGTCATTGCTCACCCTTTAATATGATTATCATGGGGCTTATTGTACCTTTATTAGTATTAATTGGAATACATCAAAACACCTGAAAAATCACTAAAGTTAAGCTGTTATCTGACGATAGATCTGCAAGTCAACCATCATCAGGGATGTGCTACTGAAAAGAGAAAAAATTTATTATGCGTGTTAGATTACGATCACTAACCCTGATATCAACTATATTGCTGCTTTTAGCGATAATCTTCTCTGGAGCAGGAATAAATCCGGAATTATTCTCTCTTAATAACCAGAGTCTACAACAAATCATTTTACTTACCCTTGGCATATTCTTTGTCATTACCCTGACGCTTGGTTATCAGTTTATTCGTCATATCGAGCAGCAAAATATACAGCTTTCTCACAAGGCACACCACGATGACCTGACTCAATTACCCAATCGCGCCTTTTTATACCGGGAAATTGATGCCGTTATTGAGCATTCCCGATTAAATGAAAGTCCACTGGTCTTGTGTATTATCGACCTTAATCGCTTCAAAGAGGTCAATGATACCCTTGGGCATCATGCCGGTGATGAACTACTGAAAGAAGTAAGCAATCGAATCACAGGAACATTGCGTAAACGGGATATATTGGCGCGTTTAGGCGGAGATGAATTTGCCTTACTATTGCCTGACACAACAATCGAAGAAGCCGTTTGCTGCATGGAACGGATTAATGATTGTTTGGAAAAAAACTTTGTCATTGCCAATATTGATCTGGAAATAAGAGCCAGCATGGGACTATCCAGCTTCCCTGAACACGGCAGCAATGCCTCTACCCTTCTCCAACATGCCGACACCGCCATGTATCAATCAAAGAAAACAAATAGCCCTTATTCTGTTTATGAAAAAACAGAAGACCCTCATAGTGTGCAACGACTGGCCTTGCGCAGTGGACTCAGACAGGCCATCGAGAACGATGAGCTACTATTACACTTTCAACCCAAGATTGATCTACATCGCAAAAAAATCACTAGTGTAGAAGCTCTGGTTCGCTGGCAACATCCGGAATATGGTTTTATCTCACCCGATGAGTTCATCCCCATTGCTGAACAAAATGGCTTAATTAATGCGCTAACAATGTGGGTTCTTAATGATGCCCTACATCAATGTTCAATCTGGCGTAACAAGGGAATATTTATCAATATGGCGTTTAATCTGTCAGCACGTAGCTTACAGGATATCAGCATCCCCAAACAGATTGATACACTGCTAAAGAAATGGGGGCTGCCCGCTAATTGTCTGGTGCTAGAGGTTACAGAAAGTGCCATGATGAAGGACATTGTCAGGGCTAAAGAAATTCTGGATAAACTGGATGTAATGGGTGTCACCCTGTCGATTGATGATTTTGGCACGGGATTTTCTTCATTATCCTACCTCAATCAGCTCCCCGTTGATGAACTCAAGATTGATCGTTCCTTCGTTACTGATATGACACGTAATGAGAATAATGCCATTATCGTACGCTCTATTATCGATCTCGCTCATAATATGGGGCGTAGTGTTGTTGCCGAGGGCGTTGAGGACAAAGAGACATTAAATGTACTGGAAATATTAGGCTGTGACGTGGTTCAAGGGTATTTATTCAGTCGCCCTCTGCCTGCTGAAAAACTGGAGGCCTGGTTGCATGATAGCCGCTGGGGTATCAGCAAGGAGAATGTTCGCTTAATCAAGATGGGAGACGTTCAAGCTAATGCGGTTTTGGCTTGATTCACTGAACAATCACAGGCGTTCCTGGTTCTACCTGATCAAATAATGCCACAACATCCTGATTATGCATACGAATACAGCCATGTGATCCGGGCTGACTCAGTTGACAATCATCAGGACAACCATGAATGTAGATGAAACGTTGCATGGTATCAACTTCACCCAGACGATTTTTACCCTTCTCCATACCACTCAGCCATAGAATACGCGTTAGAATCCAGTCGCGTTGTGGATATTGTTGTGCCAGTGCTTCGTTATAGATCTCACCGGTGGGTCTACGGGCAACAAACACCGTATTGAGCGGGCAATTTGAACCTATCATGGCACGAATCTGATGCTGCCCCCTTGGGGTGCATTCACTGCCGTTCAGTTCTCCTGCACCCTTTTTTGCAGTGGATATTGGGTAGCGTTGAACGGATTGATCGCTCTTATGTAATTCGAGTTGCTGATCTTGAATGCTGATTTTTATATGATTAATCACTGTTATTTCGTTAACTCAGTTTCATCAATTTCATCCCATGCACCTGGTTTTAGGCCATCCAGTGTGATTGATCCAATGGCATAACGAATCAGGCGCAGGGTTGGGAACCCCACGGCTGCGGTCATGCGCCTCACCTGTCGGTTCTTTCCTTCCTTAATGCCCAGTTCAATCCAACTGGTGGGGATATTGGCACGTTGACGTATCGGTGGGTCGCGTGGCCAGAGCGTGGCGGGTTCATTAATTCTACGACAATACGCCTTCTTAGTCATGCCATCTTTCAACGACACGCCTTGTTGCAGTTGTTGAATAGCGGAGTCATTGATTTCACCTTCAAGCTGTACCCAGTAACGTTTTTCCAGTTTATGTTTGGGGTCAGAGATACGATGCTGCAGACGACCGTCATCGGTCAACAATAATAGGCCCTCACTATCGTGATCCAGTCTGCCCGCAGGGTAGACCTTTTTTAGGTCGATATAGCTTGCCAGGGTGGTGTGTGTACCATCCTCACGGAATTGTGTGAGTACCCGGAAGGGTTTGTTGAAACGGATTGTTGTCATTAGTTAATGGTACGCTCATACCCAACAGATCTGAACCAAAGAGTGTGAATTATTTCGACATTTCCGGTCATTGTTTAATGGTGCGTACTACGCACCAATCAATTATCCGCATGACTGAATCTTCAAATGCACATAAAGTTGTCGAAAGTGATGAGCATCCAGCATATCAACGGGGATCAACAAAGCTAGACCTCGTTCTTTATCTCCCTGTAAGAAAAAACCGATAAACCAGCGACAGTAAAAGACGGATGAGATCGTTTTTATAACATAATCATTATTAACCCGGGTCTTGAAATACACGCGCCATTCACCATCACCCTGCCAGCTAAGATAATCAATCCCGAACGAGGTGTCATGCGCCAGATAATCATGATAATGACGATAGCCCTGCCACAATACCAGCAATAGACTGCTATAGAACAGACTAGCAGGGAGATCGGAGAACAACAGGACGGTAATGGTTGTAAGGTAAGCGACTATCAGTAAGCTACTCAGTATCTTCGATGGTTGCAGTTTGATGATTAACGGCATCCCGCATCTTTTGTACGACATCGGCTAGTTCCCCTTCCCTGGGTATCTGACGACCCATTAGCCATTCAAGCAATAAGGGGTCGGGTGTCTTTAATAATAATTCAAAGTGTTCACGTGATTCGTTATTCAGTTGTGCGTAACCTAGTTCCAGGAATTTGAGCAGAAACAGATCAAGCTCACGCATCCCGCGTCGACATTGCCAGTATAGGCGACCACCCTGGGCAATATCACTCGACGCACAATTCATAATGAGCGTTTTAGCATCTTGTCCTTGATCAAACCAATCGCCCGTTTTGGATTCAGGCTCTTGGGGCAGACATCGACACAATTCATAATGCTGTGACAACGAAACAGGCGGTTTGGCCCATCCAGGTCAGCCAGACGTTCATCGGTTGCCTGATCACGGTTATCGGCCAGGAAACGCCAGCTCTGTAATAATGCCGCCGGGCCAAGGAAGGTATCCGTATTCCACCAGAAGGATGGACAAGCGGTTGAGCAACAACCACACAGGATACACTCATAATAGCCGTTCAGTTGTTCGCGTTGATCCGGGCTTTGCAGACGCTCGACCTCGGGCATCGGATCTTTGTTCATTAAATAGGGTTTAACAGATCGGTACTGTCGATAGAACGGTTCCAGGTCAACAATCAAATCACGAATCACCGGCATCCCTGGCATTGGGCGTATCACAACGGGTTGTTCCAGATCATCTAACGCAGTAACACAAGCCAGACCATTACGACCATTGATATTCATGCCATCGGAGCCACAAACACCCTCACCGCAGGAACGCCTGAAGCTCAGTGTTTCATCCTGTGCCTTTAATAATAACAAGGCATCAAGGAGCTTCATGCCTGACTCGATTTTGTCTTCTGTCAGTTCACAGTCCTGCATGTAGGGTTTTATATTGGTTTCAGGGTTATAACGGTATATTGAGAATTTCATACCAGATTCCTAATAGACTCTCGGTTTGGGTGGGAAGGCATCAACCGTCATTGGGCGTGTCCGTACAGGCTTGTAATCCAACGTGCGATTTTTTTTATAGTACAGACTATGTTTTAACCAATGCACATCATCTCGCTCCGGGAAATCAATACGCGTATGCGCACCACGACTTTCCTGACGCCGCAGAGCTGAGGACACTGTGGCGAGCGCAATATCCATCAGGTTTTCCAGTTCCATTGCCTCGATCCGTGCGGTATTGAAGATCTTACTGTGATCTTTAAGTCGTGCATTTTGTAGCCGCTGTTCCAGTGCAATAACCTTATCCAGCCCCTGTTTCAATACCTCCTCGGTTCTAAATACCCCGCAGTGTTCTTCCATCACCTGTGTCAATTCCTGGCGTAATTGATCAACTGATTCACCCTCACCCTTTCGATCCCAACGTCGTAGACGTGTCATTGCATATTCAACATCAGAATCCGACATCTCCCGGTGATAACGATGTTCTGCCAGGTACTCGATAATGTGATTTGCCGAGGCGCGCCCAAAAACCAGGATATCCAGTAATGAGTTACCACCTAGACGATTACCGCCATGCACCGAGACACAGGCGCATTCCCCGGCCGCATAAAGACCAGGGATAGGTTCTTCCGCTCCTTGCTGCACTGGAACAACAACCTGACCAAAACGATTACTGGGAATGCCTCCCATGGTGTAGTGGGCGGTTGGATAGATTGGCACCGGTTCTGTGGCGGCATCGATACCGAGAAAGGTCTTGATCATGTCGTAGATGCCCGGCAGGCGTTCGGTGAGAATTTCACGACCAAGATGTTCTATGCGCAACAGGATATAATTCTTGTCCGGGCCACAACCCCTGCCCTCACGGATCTCGGTGGCTACGGCACGACTAACAACATCACGACAGGCAAGGTCTTTTGCCTTAGGTGCATAACGCTCCATGAAACGTTCACCTTCACTATTTTCCAGGTAGCCCCCTTCACCACGCGCAGCCTCACTAATCAACATACCTTTACCGGCAATACCGGTGGGATGAAATTGAAAGAATTCCATATCCTGCAATGGAATATCGGCACGCAACGCCATTGCCATACCATCGCCGGTATTAATCAGGGCGTTGGTATTGGTACGAAATAGCTGGCCGGCACCCCCCGTTGCTATCAGTGTTGTCTTTGCCTCAATAATCAGTGGTTCGCCAGTAGCAATGTTGAGTACCAGGGCACCAAGGATAAAACCCGATACATCCCGAATCAAATCCACTGAAAAATATTCATCAAAGAAATGGGTCTTGAGACGAATGTTTTGTTGATACAGGCTCTGTAGAATGGCATGTCCGGTACGATCGGCTGCCGCACAAGTTCGTGTAGCCTGATCACCACCAAAATCCTTGCTCTGACCACCAAAGGGACGTTGATATATCTTGCCATTATCTAATCGGGAGAAAGGTACGCCCATGTGTTCAAGCTCATACACCACATGCGGTGCTGCTCGGCACATATATTCAATGGCATCCTGATCACCCAGATAATCACTACCCTTCACAGTATCAAACATGTGCCAGTGCCAGTTATCATCATCAACATTTGCCAGCGCTGCATTCACACCACCCTGCGCGGCAACGGTATGTGAGCGGGTGGGAAAGACCTTGGATACCACTGCAACATGAGCGTCTGCCTCAGCCAGTTGCAAGGCAGCCCTGAGACCAGCCCCACCAGCACCAATAATCAGGGTATCAAATTTTCTACGTTCTATCGACATACAGGTTCCATATAAGTGTTTTTCTACATTACCCTGATAAGTATCATAATTGACCACAAACCACTTAAAATAAGCGTTATTGCAATCACGCTGAGTATCAATAAACGGCTAGGAAAATGGTTAATATAATCAATTACGGCATCTCTTACGCCCACCCATGCGTGCAGGATCAAGGCAAGGATAAAACCCTGGGTTGCAATATTAAACCAGTGTATCGCAAATAGTTCACGCCATTGAGACCCGCTTTCAATCGGGTAAAACATCATACTAATTATGGCAATACTAATATATAGAAGTAAATAGATGGCTGTGACACGTTGTAGCATCCATGCACGCAAGCCCTGTAGCAACATACTCACAGACGATACCCGAGATAATAAACAGCGACTAATAACGCGACTAGATTGACCCAGCGAGCTGAATGAGCCGCTTTTTTACGCTCATCACCAATATGAATATCCAGCAACAGGAAACGAATACCCGCCAGTAAATGCTGTGTCAGAGCCCAGACCAGAGCAACCGACAGGAAGACAACGAAACCATGATGCATAAGCTTTTGAACAATTAAAAATCCCTGTTCACCTTGTAGCGATAGATCAAAAACATATAGGGCGGGGATAATTAATGCAAACATGAACAGACCGGAGAGTCGGTGCAAAATTGAGGTAATAGCAGGTAAGGGAAAATGAATCGCAAATAGATTCAGGAATCTTGGTCGATTATCTACGTTATGCATATAGGCCTGACTCTCCTGTGTTATCACCCTGTTAAGGATGCCTTATACTTTATACCATTGCTGTCTCGTTAACTCAAGAGACAAGGATTGCGCTTCTCTATCATTTAATATAAGCAACATATCCCATATCAGCATCCCTTATATGGTCAATTAACCAGCTTTTAAGAAAAGAAATAATCTCTGTCTCAGCACAGCCAACACCGTCATTACACATCCTTTGAAACATACTTATTTTTTTAATGAATTTTTTGTGCATAGTTTGATGCACCTCCAGATCAGGGTAATCGCTTTCCTGTAACAGAGCCTCTTCCATACTAAATTGTGCCTTCGCATGATCAACCAGGCTTGCCAATACCTGTTTGGAAGTGGAATCTTTTAGTCTAATGGCTTCATCCAGATCATTGATTAAATCAAAAAAACCAAGCGACTGTGTATCAATGACATCAATACCGGTATAACAATCATCAGGTAAGCCAATCTTTTCAACACTAACAGGTATTTGTTCATTATAAAGCGCTGATTTTTTAATCGATATCACCCCACCTAATGTATCTGACCCATCATTGGTATGCCCGGTTATATAAGCAGCGTAGTTCATATCCGATCTGTTGATATGATTAATAATCCAGTCCATCAGAAAAAACATAATCTCGACTTCAAGCCCCGGAATGCCTTTTTTATACTTGGCATGAAAATGAATGACTTTTTCGACCAGATCCTGGTGCGTTTTTTTATGTTTTTCAAGATCCGGGTAATTGTGCTGGGCTAACAATTCTTCTTCAGCCTTAAAGTGATAATTAATGTAATCAATCAATTCATTCAGTAATTGTTCGAGAAAGGCATCGTTTTTATTTTCACTAATGGCTTCATCAAAACTTTGGATCATTTTCACCAATGACAGATGTTGTTCATCGATATGCTCAATTCCTGTTTTCAAGACAGATGATAACGCTAGGCTGGTCAAGACTATCTCCTTTAGCTTAGGTAGCAATAATACAAATTATTTATAACATAAACCCTTTATATTGTCTTGTTTTTCAGGAAGATCCCCCTCAATTAATAATGGGACTCATAAAACAACAGCAAGATTATGCTATGGTACGTGTTTTAGTAAACATGCAGGCAAGAGAACAAACAAGATGAAAGCAAGCTGGCGTACCTTTCTCGAACAAAATGGTGCAGAGTTTAATGATGCAGGCAGACTATTCAGTTTTGGTAATGCCAATCGTGAGCGGTGTATAACAACGACGGGGACAGTCTTCGCTGACCTCTCCCACTATGGTCTTATTTCTGTTCACGGTAAAGATGCAGAAGATTTTTTACAAGGTCAATTCAGTAATGATATCCGTGATATTGATGATACACATACCCAACTGAGCAGTTACTGCACGCCCAAGGGACGGATGCTGGGTAATTTTCGTGTGTTTCGTCGTGCAGATACCTATTATCTTAAGATACCTCAACAACGACTCGATAGCGTCATTAACCGGTTACGCATGTTTGTTTTACGCGCCGAGGTTAGTCTTGAGAATGCCAGTGAGTCTTTTATTGGCATCGGGGTCTCCGGCAATGATGCTATGACTTTGTTACAAAAGGCCTGCGGCTGTGATTTACCTGTTGCTGTTGATGAGGTGGTTCAAGCCGCTGATGTCACTATTATTCGCGTAATGGGTATTGTCCCTCGCTTTGAGGTTTTTGGCCCATCTGAAAAAATAATGGCATTATGGGATAACCTGAATGTTGCAGCCGCACCCATTGGACAAGATTATTGGGACTCACTGGATATTCTAGCCGGGATTCCGGTTATTCTGGATGCTACCGCAGAGGCCTTTGTGCCACAAATGGCCAATATGCAATTAATTAACGGGGTTAGTTTCAAAAAAGGGTGTTATACCGGCCAGGAGATTGTGGCGCGTATGCAGTATTTGGGTAAGGTCAAGCGCCGTACCTATCTGGCTCAAATAGATAGTGAATCAGCCCCACAGGCAGGTGACACCTTGTTCTCCAGCAACTCGACATCGGCTCAGGGCGCGGGCAAGATCATTAATGCCAGCCCCTATGCTGATGGTGGCTATGTCTGCCTGGCAGTCATTGAAATCGCCAGTGTCAAACAGGGTGATATTTATCTAGGTAGCAAGAGTGGTGCTGCACTTAAACTGATGGATTTACCCTACGAGGTTCCAGAGGAATAACACAGCTTCCCTGTCACCCCACCAGCCCTGTCATCCCGCGCAGTTCCCCTGTCATCCCCGCGCAGGCGGGGATCTATTTAGTCAACATCGTCTTGTTAAATATCTTGTAATTATTGCGACCATGTTGCTTGGCATAATACATAGCGGTATCGGCGTTATATAGCAGCTCATCACGGGTAGAGGCATCATCAGGATAAATCGCAATGCCTGCACTGGCACTAATGGATAAACACTTACCCGCCTCTTCCACCGTAATGGATAGCCCTTCAATAATACGTGCGGTCAACTCTGACATGATACTATCTGCGTTAGGGATAATAAGTGCAAACTCATCACCACCAAGACGTGCTGCAGTATCATACTCACGAATATTCGATAAAATTTCCCTGGCTACTTTCTTGAGTAATTGATCACCCGCATCATGTCCCAAGGTATCATTTATTTTTTTAAAACCATCGAGATCAATGTAGACAACGGCAAGACGATGGCCTTCTCGTTGAGCACGCGCCATCTCTCTGTTCAGTTTGGTGTAAAACAGAATACGATTCGCCAGACCTGTTAATGGATCATGCAGAGCCATATCCTTGAGTTTTGCTTCATGTTCTTTTCTTGTGCTGATATCAGACATCACCGCGACATAATGGCTAATATGACCATAATCATCCCTGACGACACTAATTGAATTCCTCAGTGGGAAGATATGCCCGTCCTTATGTTTATCCCAAACTTCTCCCTGCCAATGATCGGTCTTGTCCAAGGATTCCTCTATGGCATGATAAAACACATCATTATGTCTGCCAGAACGAAATATACTGGGCGTATTACCTAATAATTCACCTCGGCTGTAACCGGTCACTCGACAAAATGCATCATTCATATCAACGATACACTTGTTGGTATCAGTAATAAGGATAGCCTCAACGGTATCTTCAAAGATACGCTGGGATAAACGCAGACGTTCTTCTGCCTTTTTACGCTCACGGATGTCACGAATAGAAGTGATCGCCAATACTTCGGAATCCTGCCGGGTGTAACCAATACTGATATCAATCGGTATTTCCTGACCTTCTTTGGTCTTGATTATAAAGTGGGTATGAGGTCTGAATGATTTTTTGGTGCGCAGAGAAAATGTTTGCTGTCTTTGTGCCACATGATGACCACGATACCGCCCCGGCATCAGATCCTCAACGGTCATGGATAACAGTTCATCACGTTGATAGCCCAACAGTCGTTCAGCCTGGATATTGGTACGTCGAATAAAGCCATCCTCGTCAATAATAAGCAATGCATCCGGGGTTGCCTCCAATACATCGCTTAAAAACAACTTGGCTTTTTGAGTTTCTTGTGTGCGAATAATCAACTGTCTGAGAAACCATAACACCAGTCCTCCTGTTAACAGAATCAGCGGGATCAAAGCAATACCCCATTGCAAAAAATACAGGGTATAGGATAGATCATGCCCGATACCTTGTTGATAGGTTTTTGCGTGATTCAGGGCATGTCGACTTAAGTTGGCAATAGCCGCCAATGCCGGTTTGTCATTTACCTTCACCTTGCTATCAATCTCTGTTGCACTATATCCTGCTGCAAGCATCTCCTTGGCAATGGCATATTTAGCACTGTATTCATCGACTACCGCACGAATATGTATCAGGGCTGGCACATCATGCTTGCTTGATTCAAGCTGTTCGTATTCAGTAATAGCGGCATAGGTCTCTGCCAGATTCTGGTCGATGGACGGTATACGCGAGGCATCCAGGCGTAACACCATATTTTTGAAATTATGAATAAACCCGCCATAACCAAAACTGCGTTCAATCCTGGATAAGGTGTAATAGGTGAGTACCACATCAGAATCGTAGTTACTCCATTTCTGATGAATTTGTTTTATCTGACTGGTAACCAGAAAACCATAAAGAAAAACAAGCAGAGCCAGACATAAGGTCAACAACCCTACCAACAAACCCTTTTTACGAGAAATCAGATTCATTACCTGATAATAGCACTATTCTACGCGGCGCATATGTGGAAACAATAATACATCGCGAATCGAAGGTGCATTGGTAAACAACATGACCAACCGATCAATACCAATACCCTCACCCGCTGTCGGTGGCATACCATGTTCCAGGGCACAGATATAATCCGCATCAAAATGCATCGCCTCAATATCACCGCCCTCTTTTTCGGCCACTTGTTGCTGGAAGCGTTCTGCCTGATCCTCGGCATCATTTAACTCGGAGAAACCATTGGCAATCTCACGACCACCAACAAAGAACTCAAAACGGTCTGTAACAAAGGGATCGTCATTATTGCGTCGGGCCAGGGGGGACACTTCGGTTGGATAGGCGGTAATAAAAGTAGGATCCATCAGACGATGCTCGACGGTCTTTTCAAAGATCTCAATCTGCACTTTGCCCAGCCCATAACTGTCTTTTAATGGAATACCCAGACCCTCGGCAATCTTGCGTGCAGAGTCAATATTCGAAATCTGATCTGCTGTAATATCCGGGTTAAAGTGCAGAATAGAACCCTTGATAGTCATACGCGTAAAGGGTTTTCCAAAGTCATAGTGATCACCCTGATATTCAATGGTGGTTGAACCCAGCAAGTCATTGGCGAGTCCGCGCAACAAATTTTCCGTGTGATCCATCAGATCATGATAAGTGGCATAGGCCTCATAAAACTCAAGCATGGTGAACTCTGGATTATGACGTGTGGATAGACCTTCATTACGGAAGTTACGATTAATCTCGTAGACGCGTTCAAAACCACCAACCACCAGACGTTTCAAATAAAGCTCCGGCGCGATACGCAAGAATAACTCCATATCCAGGGCATTATGAAAGGTGGTGAAAGGTCGTGCCGTGGCACCACCCGGTATCGCCTGCATCATGGGGGTTTCCACTTCCATGAAGTCTTTTTCATTCAGGTAATTGCGAATGTACTGAACAATCCGGGTGCGCATACGAAACACATCCCTGGAGCTCTCGTTCATAATCAGATCAAGGTAACGCTGACGATAACGCGTCTCCTGATCGCTCAAGCCATGAAATTTCTCAGGTAGTGGACGCAGTGATTTTGTCAGTAAAAATAACTGATCCACCTTAACGCTTAACTCACCTGTCTTGGTGACAAATAACTTGCCTTCCCCGCCGACAATATCCCCGACATCCCAGGTCTTGAAATTAAGATAAACCCCTTCTGGCAGGGTGTCACGCTGTAGAAAAAACTGAATAGCCCCGGACATATCCTGAATACGGATGAAACTAGCCTTACCCATCACGCGCTTTGCCATCATGCGTCCAGCGACCTTGACGCGAACCTCCTGATCCTCAAAGAAGTCATTTTCCTTATCGTCATATTCAGCATGTAACTCACCTGCCATCACATTGCGGCGGAAGTCATTAGGAAAGGCAATGCCTTGTTCACGTACCTTTGCCAGTTTGGCGCGACGTTCAGCAATTAAACGGTGTTCATCCTGCACAGGGGCTTGTTGATTTTTTTTACTCATGGCTATTCACATCTAGTTAGATTAAAAATTATAAACCCGCCTTCAGGCTGGCCTCGATAAACTGATCCAGATCACCATCTAAAACAGCCTGGGTATTTCCAGTCTCAACTCCGGTACGCAGATCTTTGATACGCGACTGATCCAGCACATAGGAACGGATCTGACTGCCCCAGCCGATATCTGATTTCGTTTCTTCCAACGCTTGTTGATCAGCATTGCGATTCTGCATCTCCAACTCATAGAGTTTAGCCTTGAGCTGCTTCATCGCCGTTGCCTTGTTCTTATGCTGGGAGCGATCATTTTGACACTGTACCACGATACCCGAAGGTTGGTGGGTGATACGCACAGCGGATTCAGTCCGGTTGACATGCTGACCACCGGCACCACTGGCACGATAGACATCGATCCTCAGATCTGCCGGGTTGATGTCAATATCAATATCATCATCCACCTCGGGTGAGACAAAGACGGCAGCAAAAGAGGTGTGACGGCGATTGCCGGAATCAAACGGGGATTTTCGCACCAGACGATGGACACCAATCTCGGTGCGCAACCAGCCAAAGGCATAATCACCATCAAACTTGATTGTCGCACTCTTAATACCCGCAACCTCACCCGCTGAGACCTCCATCAGTTCTACTTTAAACTCATGGCGCTCACCCCAACGCAGAAACATGCGTAACAATATTTCCGCCCAGTCCTGCGCCTCAGTACCCCCGGAACCTGACTGGATATCGAGGAAGGCATTGTTGGCATCCATCTCACCGGAAAACATACGACGAAATTCCATTGCCGCAATCTGTTGTTCAAGGTCAACAATATCCGCCTCAACCTCAGCCGCTGTATCCACATCATCCTCATCACGCGCCATGGTCAGCAATTCACCCGCATCCTGTAGCGTCTGACCGATACCACTCAATAGAGACACGATCTCTTCTAAACGGGAACGTTCCCGCCCCAGTGCCTGAGCGAGTTCAGGCTTATTCCAGACTGCCGGGTCCTCTAGTTCACGCTCAACCTCGGTGAGACGTTCACTCTTGAGATCATAGTCAAAGATACCCCCTAAGCGCATCTGAACGCTGTTCCAGGTCTTTGATCTGATTGAATATCGGGTTAACTTCAAGCATGGTGGTCTTGATCCTGATGAATACATTATTCTTGCGTGCGCATGATACAACAGCTAGCGGAAAAACGCCTTATTTTCCGTTGCTTGGGGACTTCGGTTATTGGGTGCGCAATGCGCACCCTACCAAATATATTCACCTCGTTCCTACGCTCTGCGTAGGAATGGATACATGATTAAATACTCCAACTACAGCTCAGAACCTCGGCCTGCTTCAGACATAACTCAATGGCTTCATCGGCCTTATCCGGTGGGTATTTCCATCGTTTCAGAGCTCGCCTGACAAGATTGCGTAGCTTTGCACGCACACTATCACGTACTTGCCAGTCAACAGTCGTGCTTTTACGCAGTTGTTCCGTGACGTATTTGGCTAATTCACGTAGATTATTATCACCGAGTTCACGTACTGCACTTTCGTTTTGAATCAGGGCGCGATAAAAAGCAATTTCATCATTATTCAGACCCAACTTATCTGCTTCGACCAGATCCTCTTCCATCTCTTTGGCCAGATTAATGAGTTCTTCAATCACCTGAGCGGTCTCAATGGCACGATTATGATATTTACGCAGGGTTTCCAGTATACGATCAGAATATTTCTTCTCTGACACCACATCTGTTTTCAAGCGCGCCTTGATCTCATCCCGTAACAGCTTTTCCAGTAGCTCCATGGCCAGATTTCTCTGCGGCATATTCTTTACATCTTCCAGGAACTCATCGGATAACAGGCCAATATTCGGTTTATCCAGCCCTACCATTTCAAACACATCCGCCACACCATCAGCAACGATAGCATTATCAATAATCTGTTTCAGGGCGGTATTTTTGTCTTCATCGGTGCGCCGTTTATCGATGGTGGTAAATTTACTGATCGCCGCCTTTATTGCAGAAAGAAAGGCAATCTCTTTTTTCATTCCTTCTGCTTCATCCATAGTGCCGCATAGGGTATAAGCCTTACTGATCGCAGCCATGACATCTAAAAAGCGTTTTTTACCCTCTTTCAGACCCAGGATATGATTCATTATCATTGGCAACAGTTGCAAGGCATTGGTTTTATAATCACTGTAATCAAAACCACTTAACATACCATGCACAACGTCCATCTTTTCTAACAGGATGGCATAGGCTTCATTGGTATCCAGGGTCGGCGCACCCTTACCCTTTGAATCGGTATAGGTCTTCAATGCATGCTTTAATTCACTGGCAATACCGATATAGTCCACGACTAAACCACCAGGCTTATCCTTAAACACCCTGTTTACCCTGGCGATGGCCTGCATCAGGTTATGCCCTTTCATCGGTTTATCGATATACATAGTGTGACAGTTAGGGGCATCAAAACCGGTGAGCCACATATCTCGCACGATTACCAGTTGTAGCGGATCGTTAACATCCTTAAAACGTTTTTCAAACCGCTTTTTGGTTTCCTTGTTGTGGATATGTGGTTGCAGCTTTTCCTTATCCGATGCTGATCCGGTCATTACAACCTTAATTGCGCCCTTGGCTGTATCACTATCATGCCATTCAGGCCTGATAGTGATAATGGCATTGTACATATCCACACAGATTTCACGGCTCATGGATACAATCATGCCCTTACCCGGCATAGTAGCAATACGGCTTTCAAAATGAGCAACCAGATCCTTAGCCACCTGTTCCATGCGCGGTGCACTACCCACCAGTTTTTCTAATGCAGCCCATCTGGATTTGGTTTGTTCCCGGGTAGCCATATCCTCTTCGTCTTCAATCACCTCTTCAACGTCATCATTCAGCGCCTCAAGCTCTGCCTGATTAATATCCAGCTTAGCCAGACGTGATTCATAATAGATTGGCACGGTGGCACCATCATCCACCGCATCCTGAATATCATAGATAGAGACATAATCGCCAAACACAGCACGGGTATCTTTATCGGCTGCTGAAATCGGTGTGCCGGTAAAACCAATAAATGAGGCCCTGGGCAAGGCATCACGCATGTGCCGGGAATAACCAAAGGTGTACTTGCCTGTCTTCGCATTAAATCTGGCTTTATCACCGTATTGACTGCGGTGTGCCTCATCACTGATTACGACAATATTATGTCGCTCACTTAATGCCGGGTGACTGGCTTCATCCGCCAGTAATGCAAACTTTTGTATGGTAGTAAAAACAATGCCACCCGATTGGCGTGAGGCCAATATATCACGCAGATCATCACGGTTACTGGCCTGTACCGGGGTTTGTTTCAGAGCATCAGCCGCCATGGCAAAGGTATTAAACAACTGGCCATCCAGATCATTGCGATCAGTAACGACCACAATGGTTGGATTATTCATCTCTGGCTGTGCCAACAACTTACCGGCATAACACACCATGGAGATAGACTTACCTGAACCTTGAGTGTGCCATACTACACCTGCCTTGCCTGATCCTGAGCCTTGTAAGCTGCCAGAATAATGCTCCCGTGCATCAGCAACCTTATCAAGCAAGGGTGGCCGTGAGGCTATCACTGTGGCATCCACAGCAGCACGCACAGCATGAAACTGGTGATAGGCAGCGATCTTTTTAATTAGTGCATCACCCTCTTGCTCAAACAATATAAAGTAATGGATATAGTCCAGAAACAACTCACGATTAAAGAAGCCTTTAATCAAGGTTTCCAGCCGATACTCAAACAAGGGTTTATCATTTTCACTGGTCATGGTACGCCAGGGCAAAAAACGTTCTTTATTGGCTGTTAATGAACCGATCCGGGCATTCAAACCATCGCTGACCACCAGGGCCTCATTAAAGACAAATAGATCAGGTACCTCATCCTTATAGGTTTGTAGCTGTTGATAGGCCGACCATATATCGGCACTGCTATCCGCTGGATTTTTGAGTTCAATAACCGCCAGTGGCAGACCATTGATAAACACAATGACATCAGGGCGACGATGACCCTTGCTGCCAGCAATAGTGTATTGATTGACCACCAGGAACTGATTGTTATCGACATTGGTGAAATCGACTAATTGCACATAGTCCGTCCTGGATTTATCACCGTCCTTGAATTCAACCTTGATACCTTCCAGTAAGAACTGGTGAAAGACCTTGTTGCCTTTGATTAATACAGGGGTTTCAGGTTTGGCAACCTGTCCGGTCACCTGCTCCAGCACAGCCAACGGGATATGTGGATTGATCTTTTGCAGTTGTTGAATCAAACGTTCAAATAGAATGATCTGAGCATAATCAGTACGTTCAGGGCGATCACCATCAGGGGCAATATCATAGCCACAGATAGAGTCATAACCAATGGACCTAAACCAGTCGAGACAGAGTTGTTCCAGTTGGTCTTCCGTGATCACGTCTTACTATCCTTTAATATTATAAAATGTTCTACTAATCTGATCATTAGCTCCTTCTGTTCAGGCTTGCTCTCTGCAACCAATAGAGCTAAGGCTACTAGCGTATTATCATTAATCAATAACTCAACGGGTTTCTCCAAAAAATGTTGATTAAGTCGTAAATACAGGAATAAAAAAATATAGCCTTTTACTACGTGCTGTTTCAGGATGTTAGTGGCCCACTGTCTAAATTGTACGCCCCTCTGTGATTTCACTCGATAGCCTACTGAAATCACAACATCTAAATTAAATGATTGAATTTTATATGTTTTCCCATCATTAGCAGTATGTGCAATTTTTGCACATACTGCATCACGCTCTAATTCCCCTTCCTTAAAAATATTATTAATATGTTTGGTAATAACAGATCGTTCACGTTCAAATAATTCAGTCATTTGGGCTTGTGACAACCATACGGTTTCTTGATCAAGTGATACATCTAATTGCACAACACCATCAGCGGATTGGAATAGTTGAATTTGATTAGTTTCCGACATAAATAACTCTTCCGTAATCATGCCTGCACCTCCCAGTGGCCAGAACGTGCTGAACCCACTCGCTTCAACAGATTGAATTCCTGTAATTTTTTAAGATTATACTTTACACCATCCTCAGTAATATTACCCAGGGCCTCAGCGATCTCTCGTCTTCCTGCCCCTGGATTGGACTGCAGATAGGCTAGAATCGCCTTCTGTTTCTGGGTAGTCTTCTGGGTAGTCTTCTGGGTAGTTACAGCCTCAGCCTGAACTTCAATAAGCACATCCAGGATCATTTGTAACATAAATCCAATAAATGGCGAAGAATCAGTTTGTGCGGTACTTTGCCTGATCGCCTGATAATATTCATCTTGATGCTGATAGACCAGACTTTCCACTGGAAGATGACTAAAGACAGGATGCCATCTGGACAGGATAAGGGTCTGCCATAAACGCCCCATGCGGCCATTACCATCCGCAAAGGGATGAATGAACTCAAACTCATAATGAAAGACACAACTGGCAATCAATGGATGGCTATCTGTATGCGCCAGCCATTCCAGTAAATCGGATACCAGTTTAGCGACTCGATTCGCCTGTGGGGCCATGTGTACCACCTTATCACCCGACATGACACCAACACCACCAGTACGATAGCTGCCGACCTCTTCAACCAACCCGGTCATAAGTGTTTTGTGAGCCGCTAACAAAGCCTGTTCACTAGAGGGCTGCCAGGTATCCAGTTGCTCATAGACACTGATCGCATTGAGTGCCTCCTTGACCTCTTTAGGCGGTGCAACAACTCGTTTACCATCAAGAATGGCTGTGATCTGTTCTTCAGACAGCGTATTGCCTTCAATCGCTAATGAACCCTGAATAGTACGCATACGATTGACACGCCGTAAACGTAGGTTCTGTTCGCATTCAAGCTGTACCGACAAACGCCCTATTGCTTCACTGATCTCAGCGATCAGTTTCAGGATTGTGTTGGTTAAGGTGAATGGCGGTTTATATTCAGGCATGGGATTATTATTTACACATTAATGTATTGCTATTAAGTAGTCATATTCCTACAATCTTTTCAAAGGACTGGGGATTCTCGGTCGACAACTGGCCTCGGCAGATTCGTCGGGGCCTTTTGTTTTTCAGGGTTTTTAATATCAAGTTTTTGTTACGTTTAGTGTGACTCGTGATTTTCAATGGGTGCCCCTTGATTATTTAATTGATCTTCGGTAATCATTATTTTACCGCCTCTAATAATTCTAGTTTTAATTCTTCTGAAAACTCATCATCCATAATAAGAGAAGTCACTATTTTCAATAACAAGGCTTTTGAAATTTTTCCTTCTGCCAGCCAAACTACAATATTTTCCATTTCTTGAACAAATGTTTGGACACAATAATCATAACCATTTAACTCAAGAAAGTAGGCACCTAAACTCAGGCTCGAACGCTTATTGCCATCATTAAATGCGTGAAATTTATTAATAGAAAAAACTAAATGATTCAACTTCTCTTCAAAGCTTGGGTAATACAAATCATTTTGAATATGATCTAGAACACTATCCACTTGACCTAAATCTTTTGTACCAGACAAACCGCCTGAGTTTTCGATAATCCAATCATGTACCTCTACAGCATGATTTACATCAAAGTAAAGAATCAGCTCATTCATACTAGCGATCCTTTAACCGCTTTAAAACTTCTAGCGTCTTAGTATCAGAAAGCTGTTCTTCCAAGGACTTTGTCTTTTCACCCAAAAATCGATCGAAATCACCTTCTGGAACCGTTTGAATGTAGTGCTCTAACTTATCATGTAAAGCATCACGAAAACCCAAATCGCGGCTTGCCATTCTCACCCTGGCATCCTCAATTGATGGTTTTAGAAATGGATTGTTCTTTGCCTCTGTAATCATGCTATCTAGTTCAGAAGGCACTAATTTACGATTATGTTGTTCAGACCACTCTCGCATTTGTGTGGCCAACCCGTGTTCAAAGCCTGCAATGGCCTTGAGTACCTCGGCATACATGGTGTTACGTGTTTTCTCTTTACTTGCAAGCTTTAAAACTTTTTTATATTCAAGTGCATTTTCACAAAATACCACTTTATATATTTTATCTGTATAAACAGCATATTTATGGTTTCCCATTTCCAGATGATCTCGCAAGGAATCGGTAAATTGCTTACGGTAGCTGTCTTCCATATATGCCGCAGGTAAATAATCTTGATCCCGTTGATTAATATATTTAGTATGTCCCCCTGCTTTTTCAGCTACTACGTCGATAACAATATCCAACATTCGGCTGCGAATGACTTTGGCTCGCTCACTCTCCGTAGCCAACATGGCAACATTCAAAACCGCCCGAAATGAAAACACACCCAGAGAAGGAGTTTTGGGGTCGATGATGTCGACGACATCTGTGTCGTCGACATAGGCTAACTTTATGTTTTTTAAAGCATGACCTTTCAGTATTCGATAGCCATTTGCCTTGATTTCACTACCATGAGTGGTCAAATAACGGTCAACTGTACGCTCATCAATGGTTAATATTTCAGCAAGCTGGGATTTAGTGAAAATCGTCTCACCCTCAAACTGAAGCCCCCCAAGTGCCAGATGTTCCTCCAACTTGGTCAAGGCATAGCGATTATTTAGCACATTTTGCCGAGCGACTTCTGAAGTGGTTAAGTCATGACTCATATCGCTTCCTCCAATCCTGTTTGATTTTGTTCTATTTGGAGTTCACCGGAAAGGAGTTTCGGCAATAAGGAATCTCTCATATTAGAAAGTTTAATTTCTTGATTACTTTGTTGCATTGAAACAAATGGGCTAATAAATTCTTCAAATTTATTTTGTAATTCAACAGGTGGTGATAACAAGTCAATTGTCTCTAGATCTTTTCTTTTTATACTAGCTTGTACCGTAATAATTAAGCGCGCATCAACATCATGTCGAAACCTGAAACCATCCATCTGGTAATACATAAAATATGGTGAAGATTTTTCTTTATAAAAACGCATACCGAGTAAGTTCTGCGCAATAGTAAACTTTTCATTTTCAGGAACCATGCAAATCCGGCCTATAGTCCCAACAGTTGAAATAATAATATCACTCGTCTCAAGATGAGCTCTAAACCAATTTTCATAAGTTTCGTCATCTACGTATTTTGTAGTATCAAGGTCAGGTTTCATCGAGCCATTAGGTAGATGCTTCACTTCAAGCAATGGAATCCCAAAATCTACTAAAGGCGGTGTCTTTCCCCTATTATCAATGTACTTTTCAACAATTTGTTTAAAACGAGTAACAGCCCACCCTTCCGGTATCTCACCTAACTCAGATTCAACCAAAGTATCAGGGAATAAAGCAGCGATGGTTTTGAGTTGTTGTTGGGTTTCAGAACTTAGTTGTTCAAGTTCTTCTAATGACTTGCTACTGATGGCACACATGGCGGCACGTTCGATGGCAGTTTCTACATCAAAGTCTTTGGGTAGTGGTGTATTTTTTTCGCTCCCGGGTATCCTGCCCTCCGCGACACTGGCACATACCTGTGCCTTGGCTTTTACAGGGTCGAAATCCACAAACCAAGATTTAAAAATGGCCTGGGCGATTTGTTCGAGAGTTTGGTTAGTTTGGCGGTTTAGTTCGATTTTGTTGTCAATAGTTTTAAGAAAATCACCGATCTCTTTTCTCTTCTCTTTTTCTGGAAAATTGAAGTCAAATTCCACAAGCGATTGCCATGGGACGCGTTGCCGTCCAGATGTGCCTTCCATACGTGCCTGAGCATATGAACGGAATTCAGGCAGTCTAGCCAAATAATAAATATAGTCTTGATCATATTCCGGCTCTTTAGCGGCCATTACGATGAACTCTGTTGAACCATGCGCTACGGTATTTTCAGGCAACTCAGCAACCTTTGCTGTTTTCCCATTTTCTAAACATGGTGTTATTCGTGCAAACAAGGTATCACCATTTTTAAATTTTGATCCACCCCCTTTGAATTCTCGCTCACCAATTTGGTTTATATCTCGACTATCCACAGGTAAAGCAGCCATGTTTATAAATGGTGCAAGACAACCTTTATTAAGGGCCCTCTTTGGGTTGAAATCAATAAAATCTGTTATTTTCATGCTTGAATTAGACATCAAATCCCAACCCCGCCAAATTCTTCTTAATTTCCCCTTCCAGCCGATCACTCTCTTCAAACTGTACCTTTAACTGCCCTGTCAATCGTGCCATTTTTTCAGCAAAGGGCTCGCCATCGTCTTCCTCAGGGGCGGCACCAACATAACGGCCTGGGGTGAGTACATAATCATGTTTTTCTATTTCTTCTCGTTTGGCGGAATAACAAAAGCCGGGGGTATCCTGGTACAGGTATTCTGGATCAGGATCGACCTTGGATATGATGCCATCGCCATTATCACATTTACCATAGTTCATACGCCAGCCGTGATAGGTTCGGGTGATGCTTTCCAGATCTTCAGGGCTAAAGTCTTTGAGTACACGGTCTTTCATATAGCCAAGGTTACGGGCATCAATAAAGAGTATTTCACCACTGCGATCACGGTAATGACTGTAATCTACTGCACGTTCTTTCTTGTTTTTGGTCAGAAACCAGATACAGGCGGGTATCTGGGTATTGGTAAATAGCTGGCCGGGTAAGGCGACCATACATTCCACCAGATCATTCTCAATCAGGGCCTTACGAATTGTACCTTCACCACTGGTATTGGAACTCATGGAGCCATTGGCTAATAACAGTCCCATACTGCCATTGGGAGCCAGGTGCCAGAGCATGTGTTGTAGCCAGGCAAAGTTGGCATTGTTCGAGGGTGGCTTGCCGTATTGCCAACGGGGGTCATTTTCATCTACCCCGATATCCCACTCTTTCATATTAAAGGGTGGATTAGCCATAACAAAGTCGGCACGTAGATCGGGGTGTTGATCATTGGTATAGGTGCTGGCAGGTTCTTTACCAAAGTTAAAGTCGATACCGCGTATCACCATGTTCATGGCGGCCAGTTGCCATGTGGTGTGGTTGTATTCTTGTCCATAGATGGAGACATCGCCCATACGGCCTTCATGTGCGGTAATGAAATGCTCGGACTGCACAAAAAAACCACCGGAACCCATGGCGGGGTCATAGACGCGGCCTTTAAAGGGTTCGAGCATCTGTACAATGAGGCTAACGATGGATTTAGGGGTGTAGAACTGACCACCTTTTTTACCTTCAGCCAGGGCAAATTGACCGAGGAAGTATTCGTAGACATGGCCGAGGATGTCTTTGCTGCTTAATGTTGCATGAGTAAAGGGGATGGTGGCAACCAGATCAATCAATTCGCCCAGCTTGGCCTGATCAATTTGTAACTGGGTATAACGTTTGTTGAGTACACCCTTGAGTTTGGGGTTGTCGTGCTCGATGGCCTCCAGGGCATTATCAATAAGCTGGCCGACGGAGCGGATCTTCTTTTTACGATTGCCTGTCCCAATCTCTATCTCACCGGTGATGACCACCTTGTTCTGATTTTGCAGGAACTCCCAACGTGCCTGTTGTGGCACCCAGAACACATTGGCCTCGGCATAGAAGTCACGTTGTTCGAGTTCGCTGTTGATCTCTTCCAGACACTCTTGTTCTGAGTCGAATCCGGCAGGGTCGAGGAAATAATCGTGGGCCTTATCTTTGAATTGTTTGCTGAGTTCCTTTCTTCGAATATCGAAGGCATCGGAGACATATTTTAAAAACACTAATCCTAAGACAACATGTTTGTATTGTGAGGCATCCAGTGCTGGCAGCAGTTTATTAGCGCTGGTCCAGAGCTTTTTCTCCAGTTCATTAAGGAATTGTTGTTCATCCTGTTGCATTGATGATATGCCTTGTTATTGATTGTTTATTATCATGAAAGTTTGTGTTCAGAGTGAATCATTGATATTAGCACTTTGGTGAGTCGTGTGCATCAGGATATGTTGGGGAAGAATATTTTGGTGTGCAGTGCGCACCCTACCAAAGGCCTTTTACCAGGTCTGCATGTTTTGGTGATGCCTTTAATCGTTCCAGATCCTCTGGCAAATCCAGATCCCAGTGGCTTGCTATCGAGGCATGACGTATGTTCAGTGTGTTCGTACGTTCAATAGTCTGTTGATAGACTTGATCACTGCCCCAGTTAATCCCCTGGAACAAACTTTCATGAGGGCTGGATAGCCCGATCATGACATAACCACCATCCTCGGCAGGGCCTAATACCAGTTCATTGTCCTGTGCCAATAACTCAAATCCTTGCAAGATATCGGTAGCCGATAATAGTGGGCAATCACAGCCAATCAGGATGGCACGGGGGGATTCAGTTAATGCTTGTTGCAGGGCATGATGCATACGTTGACCAAGATCAGTGCCCGTCTGTACAGATAATTGACAGCCGTAATCTTTCTGCAGGGTGTGGAATAGCGGATAATTCGTATCCGGGGTGCAACAAAGTTCAATACTGTATTCTTGTTGTTTGCTGTGTTGTTGCAGGGTATGGATGAGCAGACGATGGTATAACTTAGCCGCATTAACCGCGCCTAAGGCTGGAATCAAACGTGTCTTAACCTGTCCCGGTTCAGGTGCCTTGGTGAAGATGATGAGTTTATTGGTCATTACTGGTGCCTTTTAATGTCATCCTCGCGTAGGCGGGGATCCATGGTACTTTTACAGATGGATTTCCGCCTGCGCGGGAATGACAGAACCCTCATTTTGGTAGGGTGCACAATGCGCACCAGATGATATTGTTTATGGTGGTTTATTGGTGCGTGGTACGCACCCTACCGATAATAACGGGCAAGCGTGCCAGGGCTAACTCCCATCGCATAAGCCAGACGCAGAGACCACATTAAAAAAATCGTGCGCATAATTCCCTTCTCTTCCCAACGTCTTGAAGAGGTCAATAGTCGTTGATGAAGACAGAGCGGTTTACATTGTTGTTTCAGCCTCTTGCTCAGAGCAACATCTTCCATCAAGGAGATCTGTGGGTAGCCGCCAACCTGTTCATAAAGTGCTCGACTAATAAAAATACCTTGATCACCGGTAGCGATACCACTAAGCCTTGAACGGAGATTAATTAGACGTTCAACAATGCGTAGTAATGGATGCGTCCCCGATAGTTTAATATCAAAACGTCCCCAGAGCCTTTCAGATGTCGCTGTAATCTGTATCATCGAATCAATAACCGTCTTAGGCACACGGGTATCTGCATGCAAAAACCACAGGATAGAACCACTGGCCTGTATCGCGCCCTCATGCATCTGGCGGGCGCGTCCCCGTTGACTGGATATCAGTGAATCATATAAACCACCAATCCTTTGCAGGGTTTTATCTTCACTGCCACCATCGACCACAATAATCTCATGCCCCTGCTGACGCAGACACTGTAGATCCTGTAAGGTCATTGTTATATGTTGTTCTTCATTCAAGGTCGGAATAATAATCGAGATCTTCACCATGTCTGCATTTACACCTTCAGAAACACAGCCCCGTAGTGATAAGGCCCTACATCCACCAACTGCTCCAGTTTAAAACCCGCCGCCTCAACAAATCGCTGCACATCGTCCGGGTGCATCCGTAGTTCGGTATCCGGACCACGCGGTTGACCCAGTACCGTGGTTTCCTCGCGTGGCTGAGGAGACCAGTTAACAACAGCAAAGTGCCCATCCTCTCTGAGTGACTGATGCGCCGCCCTTGCCAGCTCGGTTTTTTCAGGGACACCATGAAAGGTATTGGCAATGAAGATAAAATCAACAGGATGATCAATCGTGTTGACTAATTCACGGGCATCGCCAGCAATAACATGAAGATTTGAATTATCTCGACAGGCCTTTTGTGCCTGTTCCAACAAATCAGCATCCAGATCCAGTGCCCAGGTCTTGGCAGGGAAAACCAGTTCACACATGGGTCGGGTAAAGAGACCATCGCCACAACATAGATCAACCACATCCATACCCGGTTTAATGCCTACCGTGCGTAATACCGCAGCTGGGTCAGGCCATAAGGCCTGCCACCAATCCTGATCCGGCATTAATGTAGCATGAAAGAGATCTTGTTTGCTCATGATAAGGCACCACCACAGCTTGACCCTTGTCCTGCTGTACAACCATAACAATGATCAGCCACCACGATATCACTGGACTCCAGATCCACATTTATTAGATCACTCAAACGAGGTTGATTATGATGATGGATGTTGAGTGGCAGATCCAGCATTTGATTAAAATCACAGTCATAGACATAACCCTGCCAATCGACACTAATCAAGCTGCGACACATCACACCATCAAGATTTTCCGGCTGATAGGCCTGTTGCAATAGCTCCATATAATCATCAAACTGACCCTTTGATATCAGGCTACTACCGAAGCGTTTAATTGGCATATTGGTAATGGTGAATAATTGATTAAAGGATACCGCATGATCCTGTTGCAGAATGCGATGATAATCCGCTTCCAGCCCTTCCTGTGAGGGCGGTAGAACCGGCCCTTGTGGATTAAATACCAGATTCAATTGTAGCCCCGTATCCTTTAAGCCATAACCTTGCTGATTCAATTGTTGCAGGCCAAGAATACTCTTTTTGAATACTCCCGCCCCCCGTTGATTTTCTACATTTTCAGACAAGTAACAAGGCAGTGATGCCGCCACCTCAACTCGATGCTGTGCCAGAAAAGAAGCCAGCTCCTCTTGTCCAGGTTCTTCCAGTATGGTCAGGTTACAACGATCAATAATACGCACCCCTAGCGCGGATACCTTGCTCACCAGGTCTCTGAAACCAGGGTGTAATTCCGGTGCCCCACCGGTTAAATCAAGTGTCGTAATGGATTGCTTGCGAATAAACTCGACCACGGTATCCAGTGTCTCAGCAGACATCTCTTCGGTACGCTTTGGCCCTGCATTCACATGACAGTGCAGGCAGGATTGATTACAACGATAACCCATATTGACCTGTAGGATGTTCAATTTTCCACGCTTGATAGCCGGGAAATGACGCTGTTGTAAAAGAGGTAAGGTGGCTAACATATTATTACTCTTGTTATTCCTGAAGAGGTGAAACCCCATTGTATGGATTCCCGCCTACGCGAGAATGACAAGTTTTTCTCGTTCCCTCGCAAGAGAGAATCCATGTGTGATAAATCAAGAACTAATTTTTCCATATTGTACAAACTCAATAACTAGAGGTTTTTACTTTATTTTTCACTGCTACCCCGTTAACTCAAGAGATAGGAATTGTTCTTCTCTAACAGAGACCGTTGCCCGCATGGACGCGGGCATCGAGCCTACAGGGATGTATTCACGGCGTGTCTCTGTTAGAGAAGAACAATTCATGTCTCGACCTTAACGGACAGCAGTGTTTAGTTTTAAAATATTCGATGCAACCATTTTACAATAAAACGTGACACCGGCCCGTATAATTTTTGCGTATAGGTACTATTAACCACCCGCCGATGAATCTGGGCGCGGGTCGGATAGGCATGAATGGTTGCTGCTATTTGTCGTGCTGGAATATTAGCTTGCATCGCGAGCACAATCTCATGGATCAATTCACCCGCTTGTTGACCTAACAGAGTGGCACCCACTATCTTGCCTCGACAGGTCAACAGTTTGATAAAACCGGCACTCTCAGCATCAGTTAACGCGCGATCAATACCATTGAAAGGAAACTGTGCGATTTTATATTTAATCCCCTGCTGTCTGGCCTCATCCTCTGTTAGACCTACCTGCGCCAGTTCAGGGTCACTATAAATGACCCGAGGAACCACTCGGTAATCTGCCTTTTTCGGAATCTTGAATATAGCATTACTGATAATAATCCCCGCCTGGTATTCAGCCATGTGAGTAAAGGCATACGGGCCACAGCAATCACCACAGGCATAGATATGTGGCTGTGTCGTACGCTGTTTGGCATCCACCTTAATACCAGATTGACTATAATCGACACCCGCATCACCCAGCCCCAAGTTATTTACTACCGGTCTGCGACCACTGGCAACCAGGATTTCATCAACCAACAATTCCTCTCCATCGGCACAAATAATTCGCTTCCCCTCCGCCGTTTCACACACCTCGTTGATATCTGTTGAGGTGCGTATATCAATTCCTTCATCAAGCAATATCTGTTTAAGTGCCTCGGATGCACCGGTATCCTCACGTGCAAGAATATGCCTGTTGCGTTGAAGAATTGTGACCTGTGAACCAAGCCGAGAAAAGGCCTGTGCCATTTCAACACCAATGGCACCGCCACCAAACACAGCCAGTCGCGGAGGAAGTTGATCCAGTGAAAACAACTCCCGGTTGGTCAGGAATGCAGTCTGATCCAGCCCCTTGATAGGAGGAACAAAGGTCTCAGAACCCGTGGCAATGACAAAATGTTTGCCGGATAGCCGTTGATCATCGACTCTTATTTCATCCTTACCGGTAAAATGCGCATACCCGATAAATACATCACAACCATAATCTTGAAAACGCTCAGTCGAATCATGCTGCTGAATATGTGCGACCACACTCGCGATATGCGCATTGATTTTATGTATATCAACTTTGGGGTCAGTATCAGATAGACCATAGTTCGAGGCATGACGCATCTTTGCTGCCAGATTGGCACTATGGATCAGGGTCTTGCTGGGCACACAGCCGTAATGCAGGCAATCCCCGCCCAGGGTGGGTTCCTTTTCAATCAGTGCAACAGAAAGCCCCAGTTGACTGGCAACACTAGCAACCACCAGGCCACCGGCACCACCACCAATGATGATAAAGTCATATTGTATGGACATGCTTGTACTTATTTATCGACTTCCATTTCCACTTTCTCATCGGCTTCCGCACAAGTGCTAAAGCCCGCCATAGGATAAAAAGGACAAAAACCCAGAATACCTGTCATTAACGGTATCAGACCTAACCATCCCCAGGGCGTCTGTGGTCCGATAAATGCCAGGCTGAATACAACCAGGCCAAAAATAATACGTAATTTTTGGTCAATACCACAGACATTACATTTAGACATCGCCTTTCCTCTGTTTGATATATGTCAATAACTATAGGTGATTGCTGGTCTATCTGCAAATAGGATATCGGGAAGTGACTCCGGCTTGTTAATACGCTTCGCCGGGTCGTTCACCATTATCTACATCCCGTTTTTGAACATCGGATCAAACACCACACCGCTATCACGCACCGACCTCAAGGCCAATGCATACTGATGTAATATGCCGATAGCATAATCGATTCGTTGACGAAAATAACGATCTGCATCCTCATCATTATCGCCATCATCGTTCAGAATGGTTTCAACATGGCGCAAGATTAACTGTTCAGGGATATAACAAAGACGATTATTCTTGTAACTGCTCATGCGTAATTCTGCCACTGGATAAGAACCACCATCAGCACTGGAAACAGCCGTAATCAAGGCTGGTTTATGCGCCAGCTCACCCTTACCCCACATCAGAAAGAAATTCTTCAATGCCGATGGCACCATGCCATGATACTCGGGCACGATGACAATAAACCCATCACAGGCGATCAACTCATCGGATACCGGGTTAAGCCTTGCCATCCATTGCTCATCACCTGCCCAGATACCCTCTTCCCAAAGCGGGAAGGGTTGCTCAAATAAATCCAGAAAAAAGACTTCATCACAATAGCCCTTATCCAGTAATCGCTGTTCCATGTAATGTCCAACCCGGGCACTCTGTGATGGTCTTCTGTGGCTACCACAGATAATTCCTAGTTTCATATTAGTGCCTTAATATTACGCCTTGAAAGTGTTAATAAACCCAATAACCCGGATACAAACAACCCTATCGCTGGCGGCATCAGCATTAGAAACTTCTCTATGTAGGTCTTCGCTATCATGTTTAACAGAATAACCCCCCCATTTTGCACAAGTCCAGTACGGGAATGCTGGATGTTAACTATGCTTGGGCCATTTAGTCGCAATATATTCCGTTGCCTCTTTCACATTGAGTTCACGCGTACCACCGCCGGTGCGAAGAAAGAAATGAGTGTCATTACCATTCTGACAAAAAGCCGGACGTTGAGAGGGTGAAATAATGATTCGACAAATCTCATTCGAGTTAACCATCTGGAATATCACGCTGATGTTCTGGCAAAGATCGGTCGCCATATAAGATGAAATCAGCCCGATAATAAATTGCTCATAGCCATCACTATTTTTCTTCCTTAATGAGTTGTAATCCTTCTCCAGACCAAGGGATTGACCCTCATCATCAACACCAATTAATAGTGTCCCACCCTTATGGTTCATAAAACCAGATATGGCCTTTACGATGACTAATTCAAGTGCCTTGTTTGTTTTGTTCTGTCTAAAATCCCATCGAGCAGAGGACTTGAATTCGAGTGTTTCAGTTTCGCCATTTTTTATCAAAGAATAAATATCTCTGTCCAGCTCACCGGAAAGCGAAAAAATCAGTCTTTCTCTGGCAGATAAGCTTCTATGGTAGAACCAGAAGAACAATCCCAGAAAGGCACCTATAGTCGAAAAAGCCAAGGTCATAAATAGCATTTTTCCATAAAATGCCGCACCCATTTTTTTAAATATAAAGTCCAGTAATGAAACGCCTGCCGCTTCAGGAGGATTAAATTCAAACCAGTAAAGAGCCATTGTCAACGGATGGAGAACCAGCACTCCGATAAGGGCACCCAGTATTAAGAATTTTAAAATGGTTATAATGCTATTGTTGGACACAGTGATTTTTATGGCTTGAGTGGGATGCGAAAAGGATAAGAGAGCTTCCTCTTAAAGTCCAGGCATATTACCCCATAATCTACATTATATTGCACCGTGTCATTAAGGAACTCGGCAATACTTTTTCGTATCAATTCTGATTTGCTAATACCCATTTGATGGGCGATATTATTGATACTTTTCTCCAGTTCCGGGTCAAGTCTAAGGGTGATCATTTTATCTTCTCATGCGGAGCGTGTAATACATATTGTAATACACGAATAAGAGGTGTCAACGATGCTTGGGCCATTTAGTCGCGATATATTCCGCTGCCTCTTTAACATTGAGTTCACCTGTAATCTACATTAAAGGCCTTAATTGACACACTGCATCTATCAACATGCAAGAATCGGCGTTTCACACGCCGCCCCATGCAACAAGACCCTATCTCACAGCAACATATTCCTGTTCAATCACAGCATGGAAATCATCCGGCAACCGTGCCCAATCCAGCACATCGATCAATATCGGGATATTACTATCACTAAGAGCCTGCTTGAGGTCAGACAAGCCTTCCTGTGGACAGGTAAGATCAACCGGATTCGCAATACCAGATCGAGGTCACTCGCCTCATGGCATTGACCATTAACCCGGCTACCATAGGCCCAGACCTCGGCATGAAGAACATGGATATAGAGGGACAGTATACCTATTCACTCACGCCCAATTCTCAAGTCGGAGTCCTGGCACCCGTTCAAACTCTTTCATATTATTGGTGACCAGGATTAAACCCATTGCCCTTGCGTGGCCAGCAATCATCATGTCGTAAGGCCCGATAGGCTGTCCGGTACGATATAGTTCCGCTCTGAGTTGCCCAAAATGTTCCGACGCGTGTTCTTCAAAGGGTACAACTTCCAGGCGTGCAATCAGACCCTCAATATCTGCAAGGTTTCGTTCAGTCTGGGAGGATCTTTCAGCGCCAAAAATCAGCTCACCACGTGTAACAGCTGAGATGCACATCTGATTCTCGTGTTGTTTGAAGGCATCACGAACTTGTTCTGGACGATTCTTGATCGTGTAGATAACGATATTGGTATCCAGCATGTATTTCAGCATGTTTAAAACGCCTCACGATCCTGGCCTGAAGCTTGTTCACGATCGAGCATGAAGTCATCGGATACACCGGGACTGTCAAACCAGTGATCCCATGACTCTCCAGCAGGAGTGATGATCCGGGTATTACCAATGGCAACAATAGCCACTTTTTTGATAGATTCCGGCAATGCAACCGGTTTGGGGAGTCTCACTGCCTGGGTTTTGTTGCTCTTAAAAAGGGTGGTGTGGATTGCAGTCATCGTAATCTCCATGTATATCCTTGTGGTATATCCAATCATAGCGGGCTGATTTGGATATATCAACAGCAAAACCCCTGAATATGAAAACTCTATACCTTCGATAAAGACTTTTCCTCCAGGGCAAAAAAATTAACGCCTTGTCTGGTCACATTAAACTCACTCACACCGCGCTCGTAGGCCTTTTTCGCCTCAATGGTAGTGTGTGATACGAGTATCATCACCAGCTGCGTTCTCATAGAGTCGATAAAGCGCCTCATCCAGTTCCCGTTTATCCGGATGGATATGCCCCTGGAGGCTTTGGAGCTTGTCCATATAAGCAAGCTCCCCGATTTCGACCTCGAAGAGGATGGCTTCCCCGAAAAACTTTGGCTAGACTTACCTCTGCTGCTTTTTCAACTTCACCTGCGCACTACTTCTCGATTCAATACGCTTCAGTGCCTGGTTTAATTGTTTGGCATCAGCGATAAAACCAGGGAGCAATTTAAGCGTCTCTTCTGCAACCGTGTCCAGTCAAGAACATCGACCTAAATGCTCCGTATTGAGTTTCATAATATTAAGACCCGTGTCTATTACCGTATTTCTAAAAATGCTTATCGCCAAGCTTCCAGCTTGATACGTATATAGTCGGGAGACAACCGCTCCTGCTCCAGTCTGGAACCCTGGTAATAACCGTTCTTTAAATTCGAGAATATTTTCGCTTCAGAGTCAGTTAGAAATTCGGGTAGATATTGCAACGGTTCCGGTTCAACAACCATACGATCTTCATGCTGTCCAAGGGTATCTGAATCCATCATGATCGCTTTAACAGATGAGAGCTTAGAACGAACATCACTCAATATAGATAGCCCCCAGGTATCAATATCCCCCCAATAGGCAACGCGCCTGGATTTAAGCCAGTCAGCATCCATCCAGCTAACATTCTTACCGCCACCCAATACGGCGATAGTATCCTTGAGCAAAGGCAGACCTAATCCTGACTGCATATTCTCCACCACAAGAATATTGTTAGCGGGTAGTGCATGTTCTCGCAAAACATCGTTATGAAGTTGCATGACAGGAAAACCACCGATGTTCATTTTTACTTTTTCGCACAGCGGGCGAACTGTTAACCAGCCTTTCGGGTTTTTCAGGCAGCCGAGCCATTCAAGCAGCCCGCCGCTTGCCGTGATCTCGCCATCATGCAGAACATCCAGAAGATCCGATATCAGCGCCTGGTGATTTTCTAAAAACTTGGTATCTACACCGATCAGAGGCAGGGCTCGCAGGTAAAGTCCCGCCCCCATTTGAAAGGACAATTGTTTGACTAGATCGTGAACTAACTCAGCATCAGATAATTGTATCAACTCAATGGTTTTCAAATGTTTTACCAGTGCTGGATAGAGATCCGCTCTAATCGACAGCAGCGGAGCCATGTTTTTCGTCCATTTTTCACTCCGGACAAGTGCCTCTTTGCCAACAAACTCAATCAACTCTTTAATGTTTTCAAGAATAAAAAACTTTGGCACTGTTTGTTCTGCAAGTGCTCTATAACGCCGAGATTCCCATCGAATATTTTTTTGCAATGAATACGAACGCCATTCACCAATAAATCTTTGAAAGTGGGCGATATCAGCAATGGCGCTACGCCCTGCGGGTGGCTTTAGCCCGATACGAATCGGAAAGGGTTTGCGATTCAGAAGACGCGCCTTCAAGCCTGCATCATTATTCCATTCCCGTTTTAAAACCAGGACTCTCACATCCGCAGGCAATAACCCCCAATCCCGGGCTGACAATCTAGAGCCCACCATCAATCCCCTGCTCGGTTTCCACACCCGATTTTATTGCATGGGTTTCTATTCCATGGGCTTGCGCTTCAAGCCTGGTTTTTCGTTCACGCTCTGATTTTAAACGGCGATCTATTTCTTCCCAAGTCACTTCGCAAAGGTGACTTTCATGTTTTTCCTGATCTCGCTCTGCAATAAGTAATGAGCGAGCAGACTCTCTTGCAAGATTGAGGTTTTTGTAGGGCGTTATCAAATTAACATGGATATGGAGTTCCCTGAAAACCCTGAGCACTCTACGACTAACCGCTTCTGCTGTATTGGAAAACGCCTCATCCAGAAATACCGTGCTGTAAACGGGTCGATCATAACCATCCGGCGTTAAAACATAGGCCAGACTTGCCGCAACAATTGTGCCAGCAAAAGACTCCTTTTCACCACCTGACTTACCACTGGAGGATGCCAGAACATCACGAACCTCGTGAGTTTTTGCATCCAGCTCTTCAGCAAAAAATGACATCTGATAACGAGGATCAAGCAGCCGCAAACTTTCCAGGGTACCCGCCGTTGTTGGGTTGCTGGCCTTTTCCAGCACTTCAACAACCAGTTTCAATTGTTGAAAGCGAGCCTCATGGTCTTCACTGGTGGCCTGGCTTAATACTTTTCTAATATATTGTTCAAATAACTGAACATGGGGGTATTTTTCTTTTTTGGTTCCCAGCTTAAGATGAGAACCTGGTCGGAACTCCGTGCGCGTCAGCACTCGATTAATAATGTCGATACGTTCAATAATCTCATCACGCTCAGATTCCAGTTGCTGTTGAATACGTGCCAGAGACTGTGTTGCATGCTTATTGAGTCGGCCAATAAACTGCTCAACCAGATGTGGCAGCCCTTCCTCCTCAAGTTGACGTAAATGTTCCAGGTAATCTTCAAGACTCGCAATATCGCAACGCCAGTCAGCTGCAATTACTTCCCACTTCTGGCGAAACGACGACATTATTCCTGTGGATGTATTTTCTGCCCGGCTCTTTTCCCCTCGATATTTTTCCAGCGATTTTTCAATATGCTGACTAAATTTATGCTCCAGTGATGAAACTTTATCAAGATCATTTTCCTGCAAGGAGTCTACACGCCTATCAAGTAACTCTCGCACAGCATCTTCCAGCCCATGCGCCGCAGCATCTGCTGCTAACTGCCGTTGCTGATCTGCATCCGCTGATTTTTCTTTTAATGCACCTTCACGAACTTTATGCTGCTCTTTTGTTGTTCTAATATCGGCAAGATCCTGTTTTTTCTGTTCCCAGCGTTGCCTGGCTTTGTCAAGATCGCTGCCTGCCTGTTCCAACGCCTGTAGATCTTTCTGCATTCGAGATACCTTTGCTTCCCACCACGGTGCATTGATCTCATCCCATTGATAATCCCGTAATTTCTCCCAAAGCGATTCTCGCCTGTTTATCGCATCCAGATCTTCTCTGGCTTTCTCCACCAAACGCAAGGTTTCAGCGATTTGCTGTGTTAACCCCCTTTTATCATTGTGCAAAATTGCCAACCTGGATTTATTGGAAAAACCCAGTTGCCAGCGACGTCGATCATCAATCTTATGTTGGTCTTTTTTCTCAAACCGGCCTTTATCCATGTGCATCAAGCCCTGCCGGGTGATGGAGAATGGTGTCACATCCAATTCTTCAGTTGATGATACACAGTGCAAATCAAAACGGGATAAATGCTTTTTTAGCCATTCTCGATAGGGGTGCTTACGCCAGACAAGCTTCTTTAAAAAACCACGGGTCTTGAAATCAGCCTGCCCCGCAGTTTCTCGAACCACCTGAACACGCACATGCAATCCTGTATGCCGGGTATTGAGCCAACGGGTCACCATAGAAAAATGATCGGCAGGTACAGCTAATGTCGTACACAAACCTCCTAAGGCTCGCTCTATCGCACCTTGCCAATGACGCTGCTCTTCATTCACATCGATCAGTTCACCAATAAAAACACACTGCTCTCGATCAAAGCCCAGGGATTCAACCAATTCATCGCGCAACTGTTGAAACCTTACATCAATATTTGAATCCGGGCGTGCCTGGATTGCTGTAATTTCAGTTTCAATTGTTTTCTGTTTTGTTTGCAGGTTACTGAGTTCTCCGCCAATTTGCGCGAACTTATTCTGGGCACTTCGTTTATCATCTTCAAGCCCTCCCAAACTGGATTCGACTTTTGCTTGATTATCAAGGAACACATTTTCAGATAATGCCTCATCAAGGTTTAACGCTTGGGCATCCTTCTGATAACTTGATGAACGAATAATAATGCTATTCATTCTGGCTTCAGCTGATTTCAACTCGTTTTTCAGCGCCTCAATACGATCACCACCCGCCTTGATATAATCCTCATGACACTGCTCAACCAATAAATCAGCCTCTGATTCCTGCTCGGAAACCTGCTTGATTAATAGTGACAAATATTTCAGAACCAACTGCAAAGCGGCTATTTTTTTACTCCACAACTGATAGCAAATCTCACCGAAATAAGCGGCCAAACCATCTCGCTCACTCATCAGACGACGCAATGTTTTTTCGGCATATCTCAGCCCCTGCTCCAGTTCCGGTAATTTACTTAAATGTTCTTTTTGCTCTCGCGCATCGATCAGTTGATTATGGGTTGCAACAAGATCAGAAAACTCATCGACTACTTTTCTTGCATCGTCCTTAACCGTACTGGGTTCTAAAACCAGTTCCCTGATCAGGCCAGTAAGATCATCAATTTTCTTCAATCCTAATGCACGGGATAGCAGAGCTGGTGCATTTCTGTTATCCATATACAGGGATTTTCGATACAGTTCCTGATAGTCTGAAAAACGATCATCACAGTTTGTAATAAATGAATCGTTTCTTAACCACTGTTTCAGAGATCGAGCATTACCCTCGCCAAAGGCATCAAGTATTTCCTTAAGCAAAAGATTACGCCTTGCAACAATATAAACACGTTTAACATCTGCCAGGGCATTGCTTGATTGTGTTGTCCAGAAGAGTGCCGCCAAGGTGATACAGGAACCATCATCACCTTGATAAAGTGCTCGTAAACCCGTGACCACTGGACCTTCCCGCTTACTTTTAACCCGTGTACCACTACCCTCATGGACAGAGCCAAAACTACCTCGCATATAGGAAAGCAATGTTCTATCAGAACGATCACCCTGAGCGGCAGCCACATTAAAAGTTGCACGGCCTGCGGGTAATAACAAGGCCATTAAACCATCGATCAATGTGGATTTACCCGCACCATTATCACCCGTCACCAGGGTACCGAAAGGATCAATGGTAGCCGTGTGCAAGTGATGAAATGATCCCCAGTTATAAACGGATAGTTCCGCCAATCGAATCTGTCCCACACTAAACAGGGAACGACTGGTTAACAGATCATTCGATGAAACACTGTTGCTATTCATTATCATCCCCCTGCGAGTTCAGACTCAACCCGGCTTCACAAGCAAGACCTTGATACTCTTCCAACATCTGCTCCAGAAACTCTGCATTCACCACATAACGAATAATCGGTGTGATTTCAAAACGATCATCACTACCCCTAACCCTTGTCAATAAACGTTTTTCAACCATCTTGTTCAGTGCAGAAATTAACTTGCGGCGATCAGATTTCATACTATTGGTTAGCGGGAGAAACGGTGTAAGATTTGCCTCTATCCGTTCAATATCAATAATAATGCGCTGCTCCCCTGAGCTCTCCCGTTCCTGATAATGTTTTCGTAACACTAACAACAATAAGGTATCGTAGAGTGAAAGCGTCCTGCGGGTGATTAAGGACACCGCATCAGGATCCTCATCATCATTTTCATCCAACTGAGCAACAAAAGCGATACCCGTTTTTTCATCCAGCACAAGCTTTAAATACACATCAGCCAGATGGCTTCGAACAGAGCTCTGGTATCGACAAATGGAGTCAAAAGGTTTGCCTTTTTGCGAAGCTAAAATAATTCCATACTTAAGCAGACTAACAAGTGCCCGCCTTGCCTCAGGTGGCATTCCCCCACTTTCATGTTCAATAGAATTCACTTCATTATCATTATCTGACCGTTGAATCGATTCCATTGCTCCCGAGGCTGAATCAGGGTTATAACCTTTATCCTGACTCATATCACCATCTCTTCTATGTTATCGGGAAATAAATCTGCACTTAATAAATATTTTGGTATGGATGCCTTGATACGAACGCCCTGTTTATCCAGAATCTCCAGGTCTTCTTTATCCTCCAGCGTAGTTGCACCCACCGATTTTGCCACGCGCAAATAAGCCACCAGTTCTTCCAGTCCTGATTTCATAGGGTGCATTGAAACGACTGAGGCAATTGTCATCGGACCTGTGCGACGCAACGTATCCCGAATTTGATAAGCCACCTTCTTAACCTGAACCGCATCGAGACAATCCAGCATTTCAAGACTCGGGCTACGGGAATTCACTTCTTCTTCAACACCGGAGGTGTCCAGTTTTTCATCGGGGGATCTCAGCTGCATCGTGTCAGGTGAGGTGATCCGGATGTTTCCAACCGGCAAAAATAAAGCCGTCGATTTCTTGAGTTCACTGGCAAAATCCGGGGCAGCCTCTTTCAGCTCAATGGCCAGCCGTTCCAGCTGACTCAACAATTGATCCACCGCACGGTTTTCAAAAGCAGCACCGCTTTCGATATAAGCCCTAAGGCTCTCCTCCGTTCTTCGTCTGATTTTAAAGACTCGATCACTCTCACGGGACAGCTCCCGCATGAGCTGACCAAGAAATCGCTGTTGTTGATGGCTTAATTGTTCCGCGACCGGTCGGCTCAGGATGCTACGCAATTGATCTCTGAATTCGGTTGATCGATTCTGGTCACACAAGAGTTGAAAAAAACCTTCGAAGGCACTCCCCGCATCGCTGTCAGCCAATAGTGCTTCCTTCTCCATTACAGACAACAAAATATCTCCGCGCTTCGCATCACTTTCAATCATTTGCACACGAATATCCTGATCCAGCTCACGGATCTCATCCTCAACCCGGCGAAAGTCACCGGTTAGCACTGAAGCCAACTGATAAATCTCTCTCATCCGTTCACGTTGCTGCGCCTCAGATAGCTGGGTAACAACACCTGCATTCAACGCATCAATTTCATTCTGAATCTCAGCTTTGCGGTATTCAAGCAGGCTAAGCCGTTCATCCGGGTTAGGACTAATCGCCACGGCAAAATCACGCACCGCTTCCTGAACAATCCTTAAATGCGATGCCGTTGTACCTGAACCTCTTTGATCCAGGCCCTGGCAAAACCTTAGTGCCACCTCACTGGCATCGGTTTTACTTAGTTGATCATCCATCTCACGTAACCAACCTGCACGAATCCACTGATTCAGGTAAGACCCTGCCCCGGTTTCAGTCTCCCAGATACCTGACGCACGGCATTGCTCTAATTCAGCATCCAGTGCTATGCGGGCACGACCAAAGGGCACTTCATTCTCGTCAGAGAATAAGTCTGAGATGAAGGCCAGTATCACTGGTGCATTGTCTGCACGAAGTAGCTTCCAGGCAGAACTCTCCTGAAACAAACGCCTATATCTGGCCTGAAAACCTTGAAAACCCACTAATATCTCCTCTGAAATAATGCTAGGGAACCTCTGATCAATTAGTTACATATTATAAATATTGTCACTGCTAATGTCCCGTTAACTTGTCATTTGCGCAGGCAGGAATCCATTGTATTACAAGCATTTCCTCGTTCCCATGCTCTGCGTGGGAATGCATACCCATAGCAGGATAATATCATACCCTTGGGTTCCCACGCAGGAGCATGGGAACCAGGAAATATAATTAACAAGTGGCTGGATCTCCGCCTGCGCGGGGATGACAAGTTTTCCTCGTTCCCATGCTCTGCGTGGGAATGCATACCCCATAGCAGGATAATATCATCCCCTTGGGTTCCCACGCAGGAGCATGGGAACCAGGAAATATAATTAACAAGTGGCTGGATCCCCGCCTGCACGGGGATGACAAGTTTTCCTCGTTCCCATGCTCTGCGTGGGAATGCATACCCATAGCAGGATAATATCATGCCCTTGGGTTCCCACGCAGGAGCATGGGAACCAGGAAAAGCGTTAATATAATCAACAAGTTGATGGATCCCCGCCTGCGCGGGGATGACAATTTTTTGCGCATGCAATTAAATAAACTGGAAATCAGATTAACGCTTACGCTTTAATTTCCTCGCGGCCTGCTCCCGGCTAAGTTCAGTTACCGGGATAAGCGCATCCAGGGTGCGTTGGCGGAGATTGAGCTTGCCACTGCTATTTTCCCAATTGCTCACTGTGGCGGTGCTGATACCGAGTAGCTTTGCAAACTGGGCGCTGTTCATCTTGAATCGTTTGCGGAGTCTGACGATGGCGGCGGCTGTCGGGATAAATACCTTCTTGCTTTCACTCTTTTTTCTTTTTTTGCGACCAGGTTTTAGCGGCTCATCCATATCCACCCCAAATACACCAGAGAGATCTGCCTCGGCCAGCCGCCGCCGTTTGCCTGTTCCGGCTGTCACGGTCTGTATATCCAGCTCGGCTGAAACAAGCGCTTCATGATCAACGTTACGCAAAAGAAAAAGCAGTTCCGGCTGGTGATCCAGTCTGACACCAACACCATACAGTACCGCCGCAATATGCTTGCACATCTCAGCCCAGTCCGGGCAATCACAGGCCAGCGTTATCTCGCTGGGTTTAGGGAACAATCCTTTGTTTTTATCGGTGACAATCCGCATGACATTATCGGAGAAACACCCCTGCAACAATTCAAGCATGGAACCGATCTGTCCAGCACACTGTTTGCGTATGTTATTCCACTTATTTGCACTGAGCGGGCTAATGTTGATTTTTATTTTATAGAGTTCAGAACCGCTAACGATAGCTTCAACTTTTCCCTTTGAAATAGTCAGGTGACAGACTGAGCCGTTGCGCACATAGGTTCGTCCCCTTGGCAGGCGATTATCATAATCACTGAATTTTTCCAGATGATCACACCAGGCTTCACCCCAGAAGGTACTGACAATCTTGCGGCCCTGAACCTTGATGGGCTCGACTTCCATGCCTTTTTTACTCAGTTTCTTTATTTCTTTAGCTGCCTTTGCACGTCGTTCTGCTACCGACACATAGGGTGCCCATCCGCCATAACTCATTTCATTTCACCTTTAAAACCTGGATTCCAGGTTAAACTTTCGCTTTTTCAATGTCTAGTGATACCAGATTAAGCAGTGCCTTGTCATCCATTTCTGTTAACAAGGCCTCGGAGCCGCCTTCCAGCAAATCATTGGCAAGCGCCATTTTTTCATTAATCAAGGCATCTATCTTCTCTTCTACCGTCCCCTGACAGACAAATTTATGCACCAGCACATTCTTTTTCTGACCAATGCGAAAGGCGCGATCAGTGGCCTGATTTTCTACTGCCGGGTTCCACCAGCGATCAAAGTGGATGACATGAGAGGCCTGTGTCAGGTTGAGACCGGTTCCGCCTGCCTTAAGGGAGAGAATAAAGAAGGGGGGTCCCGCTTCATCCTGAAATTGTTCGACCAGTTTTTGTCTCCTTTTAACCGCTGTGCCTCCGTGCAATACCAGACCGGGCTGGCCAAACTGCTCGGCCAGAAAGTTAGCCAGTGGTGCGGTCATTTCACGAAACTGGGTAAATACCAGCAACTTCTCCTGACGTGAGGCGATCTCTTCACAGAGTTCGGCCAGACGCTGAAATTTTCCACTCTTTTCAGGATCGTACTCACCATCACCCAGCGATTGTGAGGGATGATTGCAGATCTGCTTGAAGCGCAGCAGGTAGGAGAGCACCAGTCCACGGCGTTTTATGCCATCCCGGTTTTCAATCGCCTTCGCCATCTGGGTCACGGCCTGCTGATATTGCACCACCTGAACCTTGCTCAGACCACAATAGGCCGTCATTTCTGTTTTCTCTGGCAAATCACTAATGATGGATCGATCCGTTTTTAGTCGTCGCAAAATATAGGGGGCAACCAGGTTGCGTAATGGCGCATAGTGATCATGCTTTCGTTGTGAAAGTGATTTCACGAAACCTTTAAAACGTGCCGCTGATCCCAGCAGACCGGGGTTCAAAAAGTCGAACAGTGACCATAGATCCGAGAGCCGATTCTCAACCGGCGTGCCGGTCAGGGCGATACGGGATTGGGCCTTGATTCCCTTTACCGCTTTTGTTTGTCTAGCAGAAGGATTCTTGATTGCCTGAGCCTCATCCAGCACCAGTAGTCGCCACACTTGTTCATGCAACCATGACTGACGCATCAGCGTGCCATAGGTGGTTAATACAACATCGATGTCTTTCAGGGCAGTGCTTTCATTCGCGATGGCATCCATTGTTTTTTTGTTTAACTGGGAGCTATGTATAAACAGACAGCGCAGGGAAGGAGCAAAGCGTTCAAGTTCCATTTTCCAGTTACCCAACAGCGATGCTGGCAACACCAGCAGGGAAGCTGTGTCACTGCGCTTCTTTTTAAGTAGCAACAACAGTGAAATCACCTGCATGGTTTTCCCCAGACCCATGTCATCTGCCAGACAGGCACCCAGCCCTAATTGGGAAAGCAACCATAACCAGTTCACGCCCGTCTGTTGATAAGGTCGAAGCGTTGCTTTGAGTGTTTTGCCCGGATTGATGATCTTCATCTGCTCGGGCGAACGTAATGCCGCCAACTCAGTAGCTAGCCATTTTCCAGCTTGAACAAACGACCACTCCTGACTCTCTTCCAGTAGATCATCCTGCTTTAGATCAGCCGGCGCACCTGCCAGCAAGCGCATCCCTTCTGCAAAGCCAAGTCCGCCACTAGCCGCCTCGGCCTGCACCGCCTCCCAGTGCGCCAGGGCTTCACTCAGCCGTGCCTGATCCACCTCAACCCACTGCCCCTTCATGTAAACAAGGCCATCACCTGCCGCCATCAGTTTTTTCAACTCGGCCTTACTCAGCGGCTCACTGCCCAGGGCAATATGCAATTTGAAATCCAGTAACGAATCAGCAGTGAAGTTCTTCTGCTTTTTATCACCAATAGTCACCCTGGCACGCGGTCGACTGCGTTTCTTCCACCAGTCAGGCAAACGCACAACGACACCACACTGTTTGTACTCTGGTGCATCCTTGAGAAAGGCATAGGCCTCCGCCGGTGTCCAGGCCAAAGGATGATAGATATCACCGCTATCAACCAGATCTTTAATGACAGCGCTGGATTCAGCCGCGCGTTGAACAGGCGAAAGCAGGCGAATCAATGCCTTTTTGTTTTTTGTTCCCGCATACTCCTGCAAGGCGCGAGCGAGTGGTTGATGACGAATCTGACCCTGTTCTGAAACCTCGGGAACATAGGTCACCATGAAGGCGAAGGGATAATCCGGATCATTTTTGTTTTCCGCCAGATGAAAACAGACACGCCCTACCTGATGCCATTGCGGTGCCTTTTTGGCAAGCAAGGCACCGAGTCCACCGAAAGACGTTATTTGTTCGCATACCCAATTATCGAGCCGGGAATAAATATCCTGCAACACCGATGCAGAAAGATACTCCGCCCCCCGCATAGGAGGCGCACTCAGAAGTAGCGGCATGGTTTCTATGGCGGTGAGCGACTCAACAGGATCAGGAAACTGTGAGTCTATCGGCATCAAGCGACAGCGTTGACTCAGATATTGGCAGGCAATATTGCGCCAGTATTGTAGTGCTGGAGAAAGTTCTTTACCGTATTTACTCGCCGCCAGGCTGAACAAACCTTCACCCACACTACGTGCGAAGGCCTTGCCGATAGGAGCAATGTGAATCTCTTTGCCAGTTGAATCATCCCCGTTTAAAGGGAAGCAGTGCAGATGTCCCGAAGGAAGCAGACCTAAATCAAAAGAATACATTAGGGGGGATAGTATACCACCTTGCCTATCAACACTCCCTGTTGCGCAGTTATTAAGCTATTCTTTTGCTAAATTGGGTGGAATTGCTATAATGGCTATTAAGTAATGGGTAATACTAGTATTACCGTGGTAAGAGGCGAATATGCAAACTTCAACAAGCAAATTAACCAGCAAGTATCAGGCGACTATTCCTGAGCCTGTACGAAAACTACTTCACCTGCATTCGGGCGATGAGATCGTTTTTGATATTGATGGTAATGATGTCCATCTTCGTAAAGCGAGACCTGTCGATCTAGCCTTTGCACAAAGTATCGAAGGTACTCTGACTGAGTGGGTATCGGAAGCGGATGAAGAGGCTTATCGTGACCTTTGAGGCTTTTGATGTGGTCGTGGTGCCCTTTCCATTTACGGATAGAACAACCACCAAGCGGCGCCCGGCGTTGGTTTTATCTGACGCAGGTCACTTTAATAAACAGGTGGGACAGTCGGTATTGGCGATGATTACCAGTGCCAGCAATTCGGATTGGCCTTTGGATGTCAATATTCAAGGTCTGGATGACGCTGGGTTGCCATCAGCATCGGTGGTGAGGATGAAGCTTTTTACTCTGGATGATAAACTGGTCATTCGTAAGGCTGGGGCGTTGACTAAACAGGATCGTTCTGCAGTTTCCACTGCACTTCATCAATTATTCAAACTGTAGACGAGAAATGGGGCGATACTATAAGGTTCCCGCGACCCTTGAGGTGTGAGTATTGTGATAAAGAAACTATTAATTGCCAATCGTGGATTGAAACGACTAAAAACGTATAGCTACACCTACGCCCATAAAGTCGCTAGAATACTGATCGAGTGAAAAACCAGCATTAAAATCCAACTGGATGGAGGGAGTTAATAAATATGCGATACCTGCGTCCACTACACGACTTTTCTGTGTATCTGAATTGATAGCTATATCATTATAATATTCTATAAAGGTACTGGTTTTTTGGGTATGTGTAAAAGAGAAACCAATGGCTGGCTGAAAGTTATTGCTTGCTACGCTGTTTATCTTCAACAAAGGATATAAATTGCATTGTACCAAAAACTAATATTTGATCGGTTATTACATAATCCCATAACAAGGCAATAAATGGTGTTGAGTGTCCGGCATCGGCAGTATTGCCCGTAGGTAGAGAAATAAAACCTAATACTGAGATATTGTATGAATCACTTACCACGAGTCGATGTTTTATCCCCACAAAAACATCATTCATTGTATTGTTCTGACGACCACCATCCACCAAGCCCCAACCATCCCAGAGTAGGTTAAATTCCATATTAGGCGTTAATCCTAAACGATAATTAATGAGTGGAGCGGTGTAACTGTCTGGGTCACCAATCTGATTACTATAATCAGATTGAATACCCATCTCTATATGACTAAACCCCGGTTCTACAGTATAGGTACCTGTGCTAAAACCAGGTCGATCAGGTTGTATAGGTTCAGCACTTAATAAGTTAGGTAACAACAGAAAAAAAGCGATCAATAACTTAATCAACTTACAACGCTGCATTTTTTCTTTTTTCAATAACATCCTTCAGATGACTAGTTAGATCTCAGGGAGAACACCATTATTCACACCTTAAAATTAGCAACCAAGCCTTGTAAGGAAGCAGCCATCCTAGCCAAATCCTGGCTAGCAGTTGCAGTTTCTTCGGCGCCTTCGGCTGTTTTATTTGACATGTCACTTATCCTGACAATGTTACAGTTGATCTCCTCTGACACACTACTTTGTTCTTCAGCTGCGCTGGCAATTTGTGCGCTCATTTCATTAATCCTCTCAACCGAAGTTGAAATGGTTTGTAGTGCATCTCCAGACTGAGAAGCAAAATCAACTGCAGATTGAGATTGCGCCCTACTTTGCTCCATGACCTCAACAGCTTTTTTAGCTCCAGCTTGAAGTTGATCAATCATCTTATTAATTTCTTCGGTTGCTTGTTGTGTACGTCCAGCCAGTGTACGAACCTCATCAGCTACCACAGCAAAGCCTCTTCCTTGCTCACCTGCTCGCGCAGCTTCTATGGCTGCATTTAGTGCCAGCAAATTCGTTTGCTCGGCAATGCCTTTAATAACATCCAACACTGTACTTATAGCCTCACTGTTCTTCTCTACTTCTTGTATGGCTTCAGCCGATAATTCCAATTGCTGAGCCAGTGTATTAATTTGTGCAATGGCTTGTTGCACCACTACACTACCTGCTTTAGTTTGATCACTAGCATCATTGGCAGCCGTTGCTGCGTGAGTAATATTGGTAGCCACTTCCTGTACAGTTGCTGTCATCTCAGTCATAGCAGTAGCAACTTGTTCGGTTTCACCCCGTTGCTCATGAATAGTTTGACTGGTTTGACCTGTAATCACCGACATTTCCTCACCCGCAGAAGATAACTCATCAACAGTATTGGAAACTGTAGCAATAATTTTTTGCTGAGTAACAATGCTTTTATTTAAGGTGACAACCATTTCACCAATTTCATCATCTGAATGATAGTCCACCTGATGAGTTAAGTCGCCCTGATCCATTAACTCAAGTACATCACGCATTAAAGAAACCGGCTGCACGATGCTGCGCACGATATACCAGGAGATAAAGCTAGCAAATAATAAAATCGCAATAATAACACTGATGGTTAAGACCTGCATTTCTTCAAAAGCCATTTCAGCATTGGTATGGCGACGCTCAGCTCGTTTGATTTGATAATCGGCTAATTCATTAACGGCTTTGCGGGCAGATCGAAATGCTTCTTGAGCTGTTCCATAGAGTATGTTTTCTGCTAACTCCTGTTTGCCATCAAGTATTAAAGGTAAAAATTGATTGTGTATTATTTCTAAATATCGGCTCCAGTTGGAAGAGTAAGCGTCCATTAAACGGGTTTCTGTTTCTCCTAACCGAGAGTCTTTATACTTTTTCTCGTTACGTTCAAGCCGTGATAATTGTTCTTTAAATTGTTTTTCATGAGCCGTGTAACGTTCAGGTTCGGTTAATATGCGCCCCATTCGATCACGAATACGATAAAGAGAAGCTTTCATATCATCAATCGTTTCCAGAGGGATCAGTTCCTGCGTATAAAGGTTATTAACCCGCTGATTAATTGCGGATGCTTGATGGAGGCCAAATATACCCAGCACAACCAGACCTGTAATAATAAAACCAAAACCAGCATATAGTTTTGTGGAAATATTCCAGTTATTAAAGCTTTTGATTTTCATGTTTTATCCCTGTTTCCATTAATATTACAGACGACCCTACAGAGCCATCCACTTTTGATAACAACCTATTTCCCTTAATCCTTTCTTCTGCCCCGATTACCAAGCAAATAACCTACCAAAAAGGTAGCTTTCATTATAATCATAAAAATTAAATAACTGCAAATTATTTGGCACAGGCTCTATCGCCCTATTTTTACCACTTTTGCTGCCATAATATGTGGAAGATTATGTTGTTTATTATCCATGAAATACATGTAGATTATAATTCCATAGAACGCTGATATTGATGGCATATTTTCTCTCTATTGATACCCTGTTTTGCTAATCTATTCGACAACACCCCAAAAATCAGTATTATTAGCAACAATACTTGCTCTAAGGGTGTGAGCGTTGTGATAAAGAAACTATTAATTGCCAATCGCGGTGAGATCGCTGTCCGTATTGTGCGGGCCTGTGCCGAGATGGGCATTACCTCGGTGGCGATCTATACCGATGCGGATCGTCATTCCCTGCATGTTAAAAAGGCGGATGAGGCCTATAATATCGGCCCTGACTCGGTTGCGGGTTATCTCAATGCCCATCGTATTGTCAATCTTGCGGTGGCAACCGGGTGTGATGCCTTGCACCCTGGTTATGGCTTTCTATCTGAAAACCCTCTACTTGCCGAAACTTGTGTGCGTCGTGGTATCTGTTTTGTCGGCCCGAATGCAAAGGTCATCCTGAACATGGGTAACAAGACCATGGCGCGTGATGCCATGAGGAAGGCAGGTGTCCCGATCACCCCCGGCAGTGAGGGCAACCTGAAGGATCTTGATGAGGCGCGCCAGCTGGCGGGTGAGATCGGCTATCCAGTTATGCTGAAGGCGACCTCGGGCGGTGGTGGACGCGGTATTCGTCGCTGCAACTCGGATGAAGAACTCTGTCGCAACTACGACCGTGTACTGTCCGAGGCGACCAAGGCCTTTGGTTGTGCTGATATCTTCCTGGAAAAATGCGTAGATAACCCGCGTCATATCGAGGTGCAAATCCTGGCGGATAACCATGGTAATGTCATCCATTTATTTGAACGGGATTGTTCCATTCAACGCCGTCATCAAAAACTCATTGAGATTGCCCCCTCGCCCCAGATTAATGAAGAACAACGGCAGTTACTAGGTGATTATGCGATACGCGCTGCGCGTGCCGCAAATTATGTCAATGCGGGTACGGTTGAATTTCTGATGGATGAGAATGACGAATTCTATTTCATGGAGATGAATACCCGGCTACAGGTTGAACATACCATTACTGAACAGATCACGGGTATTGATATTGTCCAGCAACAGATTCGTATCGCCGAGGGGCATCCCCTGACGATCCAGCAAAAGGATGTACAGCAACGTGGCTATGCGATGGAATTCCGCATTAATGCCGAAGACCCGAAGAATGATTTCCTGCCTAGCTTTGGTCGTATCAGTCGTTATTATGCCCCCGGTGGTCCCGGTGTACGCACCGATGCAGCGATTTATACCGGTTATAAAATCCCACCCCACTACGACTCCATGTGTGCCAAGATTACCGTCTGGGCAATGGACTGGGAGGGATTGTTAAATCGCGGTGCACGCGCATTAAAGGATATGGGGGTTTATGGGGTCAAGACCACCATCCCGTTTCATCTTGAGGTGCTCAAACACCCCGCTTTCCGTAAAGCACACTTCGATACCTCATTTATCGAAAAGCACCCTGAACTCTGTCATTACCACACCGAAATATCGGATCGTGAACTGGTTACAGCGATGGCTGCGGCCATTGCTGCACATCTAGGCGCATAATCAATCATAGGTTCCCTATCATGTCAAAAGTACATATCACTGATGTTATTCTACGAGACTCTCACCAATCCCTGATCGCTACTCGTATGCGCACCGAGGATATGTTGCCGATCTGTGACAAACTGGATGCTATCGGCTACTGGTCATTGGAGGCCTGGGGTGGTGCCACCTTCGATAGCTGCATTCGTTTTCTAAAAGAAGACCCCTGGCAACGTCTGCGCCAGTTACATCAAGCGCTGCCTAACACTCCGCTACAAATGTTATTGCGCGGGCAAAACCTACTCGGTTATCGTCACTATTCGGATGATGTGGTGAAGGCTTTTATCAATCGCGCGGTTGAAAATGGCATGCAGGTATTTCGTATCTTTGATGCATTAAATGACGTTCGTAACCTGGAGACCTCAATTAAGACTGTTAAGGCATGTGGCGCCCATGCTCAAGGTACAATCTGTTATACCACCAGCCCGGTTCATACCATTAAACAATTTGTTACCCTGGCACAACAGCAACAAGCGATGGGTTGTGACAGTGTTGTTATCAAGGATATGGCGGGCCTGTTAACACCCTTCAAGACCGCTGAACTGGTACACGATCTTGTCGAAGCACTGGATATCCCGATTCACCTGCACACCCATGCCACTGCGGGTACTGCCGAGATGTGTCAGTTAAAGGCGATTGAGAATGGTTGTCGTCATATTGATACCAGCATCTCATCCTTTGCCTGTGGTGCCAGCCATCCACCGACTGAGAGTATGGTCGCTGCCCTGCATGAGACTGAATATGACACTGGCCTCAATCTTTCTGCACTACAAGAGATTGGTTTTTATTTTCGTGAGGTACGCAAAAAATACCATCAATTCGAGAGTGAATTTACCGGCCTCGATACGCGCGTACAGATCTATCAAGTACCTGGCGGTATGATCTCTAACCTGTATACCCAATTACGTGAACAGGATGCCTTAGGGCGCATGAATGAAGTGCTGGAAGAAATCCCCAAGGTGCGCAAGGAGCTGGGCTACCCGCCTCTGGTAACGCCAACCTCACAGATCGTTGGCACCCAGGCGGTATTAAATGTGTTAACCGGTGAGCGTTATAAAACGATTACCAATGAGGTCAAACTCTATCTACAAGGACGTTATGGCAAGGCACCGGCTGAGGTTGATAAAAAGGTTAAACGACAGGCCATCGGTAATGAATATGTTATTGATGTCCGTCCAGCAGATTTGCTGGATGACGAGATGGATAACCTCACCCGCGAGATTGGTGATGTGGCACAGAGTAAAGAGGATGTGCTGATCTATGCCATGTTTCCCGAGATCGGTCGTACCTTTCTGGAACAACGCAATAGTAATAGCCTGGAACCTGAACCCCTGGAACCGGTGGTCGATACCCTGTGTACATCCGGTACTCGTCCTACCGAATTTAATGTCATGCTGCATGGTGATAATTACCATATTCACGTCACTGGCTCCGGTCATGCCCATCAGGATAAACGTCCCTTCTACCTGACCATTGACGGCATCCCTGAAGAAATACAGGTTGAGGTATTAGAAGAAATTGGTGAGGATCAGGATGGCTCCTCAGGCAAGGGCGGCAGTAAACGACCGCGTGCATCCAACCCAGGGGATGTCACCACATCTATGCCGGGTACTATTATCGAGGTATTGGTTAAGGTCGATGACCAGGTTAAGGCCGGAGAAGCACTATTAATTACCGAGGCGATGAAGATGGAGACCGAGATACAGTCACCGATTGATGGCATCATTAAGGCGGTACACGTTGAAAAAGGCGATACCGTTAATCCGGATGAAACGCTGATTGAAATCGGTTAGAATGGTGGGGTTGATGCGGGTGTTGTTCTCTTCTAACAGAGACGCGCCGTAAATACGTCCATGTAGGCTCGATGCCCGCGTCCATGCGGGCAACGGTCTCTGTTAGAAGAGAACAACCCCCGCCTTTTGAGTTAATAGTGTAACGATAACAATTTTTATTATGAGTCAAAGTCAATTAGTCCTCGCCTCCACTTCTCCCTTTAGAAAGGAGCTGTTATCACGATTGCAGCTTGATTTCGAAACGGCATCACCGGATATCGATGAATCTCCATTAGAAGGTGAACCCCCGTTACAACTGGTTTACCGATTAGCGGAACAAAAGGCAAAAGCCTGTGCCAGTCAATTTCCGGATGCGTTGCTAATTGGGTCTGATCAGATTGCTCTGTTAGGTGATCAAATTCTGGGTAAACCGGGCAACCATGAAAAGGCCTGCCAACAACTTAAAAAACTATCAGGGCAATACGTCTCATTCCTGACCGGCTTGTGTCTGTACAATGCCAAACAACAACGCAGCCAGATTGAGGTGATTCAGTTTAACGTGTATTTTCGGATATTAAGTGATGAACAGATCGAAAATTATCTACGAGCCGAAACACCTTATAACTGTGCCGGCAGTTTCAAATCAGAAGCGATGGGTGTTGCCTTGTTTGATCGTCTTGAAGGTGATGACCCCACCGCACTCATTGGTCTGCCGCTAATTCGTCTTACACGCATGTTGGAAAATGAAGGAGTATGCGTAATTTAGCTATGACTGACCATCCCCGCAACAACTAGTCATCCCCGCGAAGGCGGGAATGACAGATTAATGAATACCTGATAATCCTATATACTCACTAAGACCTGCTGCCACCGATGCCCCAAAACGCGCACTAAATTGTTCCAACAGATCCGGTTGCGGTGTAAAATCAACCAGGTTATCCACACCGACAATCTCACGCGCAACATATTCCGAACTACCGAAGCCATCAATCATGCCCTTCTCAAGTGCCTGTTCTGCGGTCCACACCATGCCACTAAAGATCATCGGATCATCTTCTAATCGATTACCTCGACCATTCTTCACCACAGTAATAAACTGTTGATGAATATTATTCAACAAACCTTTAATATGCGCCTCATCTTCTTCACGCCGAGGCAAGAACGGATCAAGAAAGCCCTTGTGTTCACCTGCGGTTAACAGACGGCGTTCTACACCCAGTTTATTCATTGCCTCAACAAAACCAAAGCCATCCATACGCACACCAATAGAACCGACAATACTCGCCTTGTTGGCATAAATTTGATCGGCTGCCACGGCGACAAAATACCCCCCGGATGCACAGATGTCCTCAATCACGACATATAATGGTATATCGGTATATTGCTTACGCAGGCGACGGATCTCATCATTCATATAACCTGATTGCACTGGACTACCGCCAGGACTATTAATTTCCAGTATGACAGCGGCCGTCTTTTTATCCTCAAAGGCATCCTGTAAGCCTGCAATAATGCGATGGGCATTAGCGGGCGCACCATCAGCAATAACTCCGGTTAATTCGACTAATGCAACGTGCCTATCCGACTTACCCGGTTTCATTTCAATGTCGATTGGATTGAATGACCAAATAATAAAAAACACATAAATAGAAAAAAGCAGTTTAAAGAATATACCCCAACGTCGAGTCCGGCGTTGTTCCTTTAAAGAGGCAAAAAGCACCTTCTCCAGGGTATCTCGTTCCCATTGATCCCCTTCATCCTTATTATCCAAGTCATTCAGTCCCATTATTTATTTACCCTGCTATTGAAAGTGATTGATTCGCTCGGTCGACACAATACTCGGCAACCCAGTCACCGAGTTCGATCAGTTCATCGAGACGGAATAAAGGATTGAACTGGAGCAGACGTTCCCACTCATGAACGCCATAGGTCGCAGCGATGGGTTCTACATTGGCATTACGCGCCATCTCCATATCGTATATGGTGTCACCGATCATGATTGTTTGCTCGGGTTTCACATCCAGTTCTGACATAATTTCATGTAACATGTGAGGATGTGGCTTCGAGGTCGTTTCATCGGCACAACGGGTGACCTGAAAATAATCAGCCAGCCCGGTATCGGCTAAAACTTTATCCAACCCCTGTCGCCCCTTGCCCGTTGCAATGGCCAACATCAAACCCTGCTCCTGCAATAACTTCAGCGTTTGCTTCGCACCAGGGAATAATTCTGATTGTGCCGATAAAGCAAACCAGTAATGTCGATAACGTTCAATAAAACGCTGTAAAAACACATCATCACGGCCAGGATAAAGCGCATCAATGGCCTCACGCAGACCCAAACCAATAATATTCTTCACCTGATCCTCCGCTAAAACCTCAAGATTAAGGTCTCGCATTGAGGCATGCATGGCATCAACAATCTGTGCGACAGAATCCATCAAGGTTCCATCCCAATCAAATACAATCAAGCGACAATCGCGCATTAACACCTTGTTTTTATCCATATATATCCGTTTCCTTTTCTTTCTACATATTCTTAGGTAGGGTGCTGTATCACACACCATGGTTTTGGTGCGCAATGCGCACCCTACACGCCCTTCCAGCCATCCAGTAGACGTGCCAACTCTGGACTTAAGGGCGCGTTAACCTGAATTCGGTTATCGGCACCCGGGCGTTGAAAGGCCAGTGAACGAGCATGTAAAAACAGCCGTTTCAGACCCTTTTCCTCATGCATCAACCGATTAAAGGTCTCATCACCATATTTATCATCCCCTGCCAATGGAAAACCAATATGCGCGGCATGAACACGAATCTGATGTGTGCGCCCGGTTGATGGTCTCGCCTCAAGCAGACTGAATTGTGGAGTCACCAGAACCGGAGAGAAACGGGTTTTCGCATATTTGCCATCAGCACTCACTCGTACGATACGTTCTCCACTGCGTAACTGCCCTTTTTTCAATGGCGCCTCAACCACCTGCTTACCACCTTGCCATTCACCACGCACCATAGCCAGATATCGTTTATCGACCCGAGTCTCGCGCAATAGTTCATGCAAATTACGCAACTCACTACGTTTTTTAGCAATCATCAGACAACCTGATGTCCCTCGGTCCAGACGATGCACCAGTTCCAGGAAATGGGCATCTGGTCGCGCCTTGCGTAGCACCTCAATCAGGCCATATTGCAGACCACTCCCACCATGCACTGCCAGACCCGATGGTTTATTGATAATCAACAGACGCTCATCCTCATACAGGACATCCTGTACCTGTTGAAGATGTTGGTGAGAAATCGTTATCTCGTCAGGCTTATTGATCCTTACCGGTGGTATGCGCACCTGATCACCCGCTTTCAAGCGGTACTCAGGACGAATACGTCCCTTGTTAACCCGGACTTCCCCCTTACGGACAATACGATAGACATGACTACGGGGCACGCCCTTGAGTTGACGCATCAGATAATTATCAATGCGCTGACCCGCCTCATCTTCCATAACAGCCTTGATCTGAACCTGTGCCGATATCTGTATTTGTGATTCGCTCATCCGCCCATAATACCAGAATTAAATCCACGGCTTTGAATTGTTTACCTGAAACAGACCTTAATAAATAAACAATTGCGGGTTACAGAGAAGCTTGATATAGTGGAGATAAGCCTTTGAATGCAGATTAAAAAAAGCAAACAAAGTCTAAGTTTTTTGTTCCTATGATAAAGATCATACGACGAAATCGATTAATAAAGACAATATTAATCATGCAAGCAACTCATTATTAACATAGCGGCTCCCATGTCTTATGCAATTAACGTCATCAAACAGTAAAGAAAGCAGTGCTCCATTAATTATCTGGCTAATAAACCAGGTTTTTTGCGCACCACTGATCTCTTTACGTCTGCTTGTGACCAGGATAATAGCAATCGTAGACATTGAGGTTGAGCGTTTAAGAGAATATACCCATGAAAAGAATGCTAGTGAATGCTACGCAGCCGGAAGAACTGCGTGTGGCGATGGTCGATGGTCAGAAAATGTACGACCTGGATATCGAGGTTCCATCGCGAGGACAGAAAAAATCTAATATCTATAAGGGTAAAATCACCCGTGTAGAGCCCAGCCTGGAAGCCGCCTTTATTGATTATGGTGCTAACCGTCATGGTTTTCTGCCACTGAAGGAGATTGCACGCAGTTATTTCAGTGAAGAAAGCCTGAAACAAAGCAACCGTCCAAGTATCAAGGATGCACTGAAAGAAGGCCAGGAACTGATTGTTCAGGTTGAAAAAGAAGAGCGCGGTAACAAGGGCGCGGCACTAACAACCTTTATTAGCCTGGCAGGTCGCTATCTGGTCTTAATGCCAAACAATCCCCGTGCTGGTGGCGTTTCAAGACGCATTGAAGGTGAAGACCGTAGCCTGATTCGTGATGCCTTGAGTGTGCTAGAGATCCCTGATGGTATGGGTCTTATTGTACGTACCGCAGGCGTTGGGCGTTCCGCTGAAGAACTACAATGGGATCTGGACTACCTCAGAAGTCTCTGGGATGCCGTTGAACGTGCCGCCAATGAACGCGCCGCCCCACTCCTTATTTATCAAGAGAGCAATGTTATCATCCGTGCCTTGCGTGATTATTTGCGCAAAGACATCGGTGAAATCTTGATTGATGACAAAGAGATTTTTCGTCAGGCCGAAGGCTTTATGCAACAGGTGATGCCGCATAATATGGGCAAACTAAAGTTCTACGATGATCCTGTCCCGTTATTTTCCCGTTATCAGATTGAAAGCCAGATTGAGTCCGCCTTTCAGCGTCAGGTTAACCTGCCATCCGGTGGCTCAATTGTCATCGACCATACCGAGGCACTGATTGCGATTGATATTAACTCGGCTCGTGCCACCAAGGGCACCGATATTGAAGATACCGCCTTCCATACCAATATGGAGGCTGCTGAAGAGGTTGCCAGACAACTCCGGATACGTGATCTGGGTGGACTGGTGGTTATTGATTTTATCGATATGGCCCCCACCAAAAATCAACGCGAAGTAGAGAATTGTCTACGCGAATCACTAAAGATGGATCGTGCCCGTATTCAGATTGGTCGAATCTCACGTTTTGGTCTGTTAGAGATGTCCCGCCAACGTCTGCGTCCATCGCTCGGTGAATCCAGTCAAAGCACCTGCCCACGTTGTAACGGTCAGGGCACCATCCGTGGTGTAGAATCATTATCTTTATCTATCCTGCGTATTCTCGAAGAGCAGGCAATGAAAGAACGCACCGCCCGTATCCTGGCAAAATTACCTGTCAGTGTGGCGACCTTTCTGTCTAATGAAAAACGCGACATCATCCATAATATTGAAACCCGATACAAGACTTCAATTGCCCTGCTTCCATCCACACAAATGGAAACACCCAACTTTGATATCCGCAGGATTCGTAACGATGAACTAAAGGGTGAAGATGCGGCGACTAGTTATGATATCAAGATTGATAGTGAAGAAGATCCAACTGCCGAGATCGAAGAAAACAAACCACGGGTAGAAGAACCTGTTGTCAAAATGGTCGTTCCAGCACAACCTGCCCCAGCTCATAAAGAAGAGAGCCCAGCAAAACCAGCAGAAAAAATAGCAAAACCAGGCTTTATCAAACGGCTATGGAGTTCATTGTTTGGCCCTACAGAAGATGAGAAAAAGGCACAGGAAGAAGAGGAATCCCGTACCCATCGCAATAACCGTGGCCGTGGCCCTCGCTCAGGCAATCGTAATCGTAATAATCGCCGTAGAAATAACGAGCCGCGCAACAAACAAAATGAAAACAGCAATGTTGACAAACAGACCGAAGATACCGCCCCTTCTGATGAAAAGACAGGTGAGGACGGAAAGAATCGTAACCGCAATCGTAATCGCAACCGTAACCGTAATCGCAACCGTAATCGCAACCGTAATCGCGACAATACCGATGAAGGCCAGGAAGGCTTAACTGATACAGGAAATGCAGTAGAGAAAAGCGAAGATAATGACGACAATAAAACGCCAAATGATAGCGAAAATAAGGAAAAACGCAGCAACAGTCGCCGTAACCGTCGTGCCGGTAAATGGCGTAAACCTAGCGAAAGCAGTCAACAGGATGATAATGCCCCAGCATCAGGTGAGAGCAAACCAACACCTGCAACGAACATCGAGCCCACATCATCGGCACCTGCTCCTGCCCCTTATCCTGTTAATGCTCAAAGACCAGAGCTAGTCCCGAAACAGGATACGTTACCATTGGAACCCAAGGCTGAACAGCCTAAGGTCGACAAACCAAAAGTGGATAAGCCTAAGACAGAGCAGCCTAAGGCCGATAAACCAAAAGTGGATAAGCCTAAGACAGAGCAGCCTAAGGTCGACAAACCAAAAGTGGATACGCCTAAGACAGAGCAGCCTAAGGCCGACAAACCAAAAGTGGATAAGCCTAAGACAGAGCAGCCTAAGGCCGACAAACCAAAAGTGGATAAGCCTAAGGCAGAGCAGCCTAAAGCTGACAAACCGAAGGTGGATAAGCCTAAGACAGAGCAGCCTAAAGCTGACAAACCGAAGGTGGATAAGCCTAAGACAGAGCAGCCTAAAGTTGACAAACCGAAGGTGGATAAGCCTGTTACAGACAAGCCTAAGGCAAAAAAACCGGATTCAGAAACCAGTTAGAAATATTCAGGATTCCTTACGCAGGGTCTCAAGCAGACCCTGCGAGGCATCTTCAATCAAATCCAGCACCTGTTCAAAGCCATCACCTGCTCCATAATAAGGGTCAGGTACATCCAGGGTCTTGGTATAACGTGCATATTCAAGAAAACGATGTAGTTTATGTTCATACCCGGGCGGACAGATATGCTTCAAGCCTCGATAGTTTTCGCTATCCATCGCCAGCACATAATCAAACTCAATAAAATCATTTGCCTCAAATTGCCGACCACGCTGATTACTCAGATCAATACCACGTCCACGAGCCGCCGCCTGCGAACGCAGATCTGGTTGTTCCCCGACATGATAGGCATGGGTGCCCGCTGAATCGACTTCAACAACATCCAGCATGCCTTCTGCCTCCAACAGACTCAAAAAAACGCCCTCTGCCGTTGGCGAACGACAGATATTGCCCATGCAAACAAAAATAACCTTACTTTTTTTCTTCATAATATCGCCAATTATACGATAATCAAGGGGTCAGAGTTCTTGAAATATTCCCCTCCCCAATTTTTATCTACAAAATCAAGTTTTCAAGAGCTCTGACCCCTTGATTACTCTGGAAATATTCATTGAAAATACTCATTGACTCGCCGATAAAAACAGATATAATTCATCCAGCTTGAAAATAAGTTTTATATTTATGTACACCACTGCGATGTCACGTCTTTAGTACCTCGTTCTGTTCTTCATAAGTAATGCAATAATTTCAGCCAAACGGCCCTTTCAAAAGAAAAGGCTTCAATTACTCTTGAATGATTAGGAATATTATTATGTCTACTACTACTGGAACTGTTAAATGGTTCAATGAAACTAAAGGTTTTGGCTTTATCGAGCAGGAATCTGGCCCAGACGTTTTTGCTCACTTTAGTGCAATCGCAGGCGGAGGCTTCAAGACTCTGGCTGAAGGTCAGAAGGTTGAATTCACTGTTACTCAGGGTCAAAAAGGTCCTCAGGCAGAAAACATCGTAGTAATCTAAATACTGATTATTACTACCTTGAACCCTTGGGTTTGAGGATTGAAAAGGCGAGATCTTATTGATCTTGCCTTTTTTTATGGCTGTTTTTTTCTATCCACTGCTTCGGAGTGAACGTGAAGTTGGTTTAAAAAACAGTGGTGGACATCCATCTACGCCACATTAATAGTAAGATGCTTACCCGTTCGCTCAAGTGCATGTGAACATGACTAAAGGTAGGCCTGCCTCACCCGCTCCAGATCTTCCTCGGTGTCGACCCCGTGTCCGGGTTCAACAACGGCATCATCAACAAAGATCCTGGCTCCATGCCATAACACGCGTAATTGTTCGAGTGATTCGGCTTGTTCCAGTGCGCAGGATGGCAGGCGGGTATATTCCTGTAGGTAGGCGGCACGATAGGCATAGATACCCAGGTGGCGAAGATAATCAATCGTTGTTGGGAGTTCATCCATGTTGGCGGCAAAGTCATCTCTCGCCCAGGGGATAGGAGCGCGACTGAAATACAGGGCGAAGCCCTGTGTATCCCTGACCAGCTTGACCACATTGGGGTCTTGCAATTCCTGCATGGACTGGATACAGCTACATAGCGTGGCAATCACTGCCTCGGGATGATCCGCCAGACCATTGGCAACCTGCTTGATTAATCCGGTGGGGATCTGTGGTTCATCACCCTGCACATTAACAATAATCTCATCATCGGCCCACGCCATTTTTCGACTGGTTTCAGCCAGACGATCGGTGCCTGAGGTATGTCCTGTGGATGTCATGCAGACCTCGGCACCGAAACCCAGGGCAGCCTGTTCGATGCGTTCATCATCGGTGGCAATCACCACTTGTTCGGCACCACTAGCACAGGCGGCCTCGTAAACGCGTTGAATCATCGGTTTACCGGCAATATCCAATAACGGCTTGCCGGGCAAACGGGTGGAGGCATAGCGTGCCGGTATTACAACCTTGAATGAAGTCATCATAGCGCTCGGCTAAACCTCTTCGTCAGCGGGTAGCTGCCTGGCCTCTTCTTCCAACATAACCGGGATATCATCGCGTATTGGATAGGCTAATCTATCAACCTTGCAAATCAACTCGTTATTGGTCTTATCATAGACCAGTGCGCCCTTACAGATTGGGCAGGCAAGAATATCCAGTAGTTTTTTATCCATCATTCGCTCTCTGTATTTATGGTGGACTTATCATACTGATTATTACTTATTCGGTACAGGTTTAATGGTGCGTGGTACGCACCCTACCGGGGGTGGGTATGGTGCGCACCATTGTTCGGTATAGGCTGCGGCACCATATAGACCGACATCGGGTTGCATCACCAGTTTGACACTAAACTCGTTCATCAAACCTTGCATGGCTCCCTTGTTCCTGAAGGCGGTCATAAAATTAGAGGCCAATAATAAATCCTTTATCCTGGGGGCAATACCACCGGCAACATAAACTCCACCTCTTGCCATATAATTCAGTGCTACATTGCCACACATGGCACCATAAATATGCAGAAAACAATCCACTGTCTGCACACACAATTCATCCGTTCTGGACAGTGCATATTGGGTAATGACCTCGGCAGGATCTTGCTGTTGCATTAAATCATTAATTTTTTTTGATTCCGAGCCCTTTGATTTTTCTGCCAGGAATTGGTAGATACGATGCAGTCCACTGCCCGAGAGTAATAACTCAACACTCACATACTCATGTCGTTTCATTAGCCAGACAAGCAGATCTGCCTCCAGCTCATTGGTCGGGGCAAAGGCTACATGCCCTGCCTCACAGACATGGGCAACATAACGCCCCTCTTGCCACAACTGATAACTCACGCCAAACCCAGTGCCCGCGCCCAGGAAAACTCGATTCCCCTGCTCTTCCTCTTTACCGCTCTGTAGCCCCACCATCTCATCAGCGGATAATCGGGAAACACCATAGGTGACGGCCTGAAAGTCATTCAACAATTCAACCGGCTCAATAGCAAACAAGGTCTGTAAGGTCTTTCTTTCGACCACCCAAGGCAGATTGGTAATCTTCGCAACCCCATTATGAACGGGGCCAGCGACTGCAAAACAACAGGCGGCTGGTGATACCGTCAAATTTAACTCAACCATAAATTGTTCAATGATAGCGGACAGACCTGAAAATTCCTGACTACTATAACGTCTGATGGCATCCACTCTGATTTCACCATCCACCCATTCACCTGATAGGATACGGGTATTGGTGCCTCCCACATCACCGGCAATAATCCGCTTATTGCTCATCAATGACTCTGTGGACGATGTGACTTGTAATAATTAATCAAACCATTGGTTGAACTATCATGACTATCAATCGAATCAGAATCATTCAACTCATCCAGAATGTTTTTTGCCAACTTTTTACCCAACTCAACGCCCCATTGATCAAATGAGTTGATATTCCATATCACACCTTGTACAAAGACCTTATGTTCATACAACGCGATAATAGAACCTAGCGTTCCTGGATTCAGGGTATCAAATAGTAAGGTATTCGTGGGTCGATTGCCGGGGAAAACCTTGTAGGGTAGTAATGCCTTAACCTCATCATAACTCAAACCCAGCATCTCCAGTTCAGCTTGAGCTTCCTGTTTGGTCTTGCCCATCATCAGCGCCTCGGTCTGGGCAAACACATTCGACATCAGCGCACGATGATGGCGAGCAATACAATGCTGGGTATAGACTGGTGCCAGTATATCCGCAGGCACCAACTTGGTACCTTGATGTAATAACTGGAAAAAGGCATGTTGTGCAGAGATTCCGATCTCACCAAAGACAATAGGGCCCGTTGTATAAGATACCGGCACACCTTCACGATCAACTGATTTCCCATTGCTTTCCATATCGGCCTGCTGCAGATAGGCAGGAAAACGATGCAAATGCTGGTCATAAGGTAATATTGCAGCTGATTGCGCCTCAAAGAAGTTGTTATACCAGATCCCCAACAGGGCCATAATCACCGGGATATTTTCTCTGAAAGGCGTGTTTTTAAAATGCTCATCGACTTCATGCGCACCCGCCAGCAGTTCATCAAAATTATCAGAACCGATCATAATGACAATAGAAAGACCAATCGCCGACCACAGAGAATAACGTCCGCCAACCCAATCCCACATCTTGAAGATATTGCCGTCAACTATACCGAACTCTCTGGCCAAGCCTGCATTGGAAGTCACCGCCGCGAAGTGGCGATGAATATTAGCATCGTTCCCAACCTTATTAAGATACCACTGCCGTGCCGTGCCGGCATTCACCATAGTATCCTGCGTGGTAAAGGTCTTGGAGGCGACAATAAAAAAGGTGGTCTCGGGGTTAAGGAACTCCAACGTATCATTAATATGATTCTCATCAATATTGGAGACATAATGCACATTGAGATCATGTAATGAATAAGGATGCAGTGCCTCATTCACCATCAATGGCCCCAAATGTGAACCACCAATACCAATATTTACCACATCGGTGATCGCTTGATTATCCACGCCACGCCAAACGCGTGTTCGAATCGCCTCAGCAAGCGCCTTAACTCGATTCAACTCATGCCGAACCTCGGGCATCACATCCACACCCTCAATCATCACCGGGGTATCACTCTGATTTCTAAGTGCCATGTGTGATACCGCACGATGCTCGGTATGGTTTATGGGCATGCCGTCAAAGAGATCCTTGATCCATTGATCCAGCCCCGCCTCTTGCGCCAGAGAAAACAGCAGGTCCATTGTTTCAGGGGTAATAATATTCTTCGAATAATCGAATAGAATATCATTTAATTGAATAGAAAAGTCATCAAAACGCCCCGCTTGTTGAGCAAATAAATCTCTCATCTGGCACTGGTTAATCTTCTCATAGTGCTTTAATAACTCAACCCAACTCTTTGAATCTAATATATTTGACATCCCTGTCTCCTTAGGTTTTTTTCAGCTTCCAGATATCATCATTATATTCTTGCATCGTTCTATCGGTTGAGAAATGGCCACTAGTAGCGGTGTTCTCAATACTCATCCGAATCCAGCGTGCTCTATCCTGATAGGCCAGTGATACCTGTTCCTGGGCATCAACATAGGCCCTGAAATCAGCCAGTGTCATCCAGGGGTCATGCGGATTCAGCATCGATCCAATCAGGTCATCAAAGATACCCGACTCAAAGGGATTAAAATGCCCGCACTGTAGCAAATGTATCACCGACTTCAAATCGGTATCAGCCGCTACGATGTCCCGTGGGGAATAAGTGTTACGACCTTGCTCAACCTCATCCGCCTTCAGCCCGAACAGGAAGAAGTTATCTTCACCAACAGCATCCATAATCTCTATATTGGCACCATCATAGGTTCCAATCGTCACTGCGCCATTCATCATAAACTTCATATTACCCGTGCCCGATGCTTCCTTACCCGCTGTTGATATTTGTTCGGATAGATCGGTACCCGGGCAGATAATCTCCATCTTGGACACCCCGTAATTCGGGATAAATGCAACCTTCAACAGATCACCGACATCCGGGTCGTTATTGACCACATCAGCAATATTATTAACCAGCTTGATAATGGATTTTGCAATACGATAACCGGGTGCAGCCTTACCGCCAATCAATACGCAACGATTGGTCCAGTTTTTGGTATCCTTACGTTTGATGCGATCATACAAATGAATCACATGAAGCAGGTTTAACAACTGACGTTTATACTCATGGATTCGTTTAACCTGCACATCAAACATGGAATCAACATTAAACTCAACCTGGCACTGTGCCAGTACCAGTGCAGACAACTGTTTCTTTTTCTCTTGCTTAACCTGATGCCACTGCTGACAAAACCCTTCATCATCGGCAAATTTTATGATCTGTGATATATGCGATAAATCAGCGATCCATTCATCACCTATGCGCGAGTTGATCAGCTCGGTAAGCTCTGGATTGGAGGAAGCGATCCAGCGTCTAGGGGTGACCCCATTGGTCTTGTTATTAAACTTCTCCGGCCATAATGCATAAAAGTCACTAAACAGACCTTCGATCAGAAGTTGCGAATGCAATGCGGCGACACCATTCACCGAAAAGCTGCCAACGATTGCCAGATAGGCCATCCGCACATGTTTTACGTCGCCTTCCTCAATAATCGACATCCGGCTCTGTCTGGCAGTATCTCCCGGCCATTTCTGAGCAACCTGTTTAAGGAAACGCGCATTGATCTCATAAATAATCTGTAGCAAGCGGGGTAACAACGATTCAAACAGGAACACCGGCCATTTTTCCAATGCCTCAGGCAATAGAGTATGATTGGTATAGGCCATAGTACGCGAGGTGATGGCCCATGCCTCATCCCAACCCAGATGTTTTTCATCCATCAACAGACGCATTAACTCAGCTACAGCGATTGTAGGATGGGTATCATTCATCTGAAATACATTCATCTCGGCAAAGGTGGTGTAATTTTTCCCCTCACCCAGCTCCCACATGCGAATCACATCCTGAATACTGGCAGAGGCAAGGAAATACTGTTGCTTCAAACGCAACTCTTTACCATTCTCACTGACATCATTCGGATACAAGACCATCGAGATATGTTCAGCATCATTCTTTGCCTCAACCGCATCGGCATAACTTCCGGCATTAAAATCGTCCAGATCAAAGATATTGGTGGCACTGGCACTCCATAAACGCAGGGTATTGACCGTCTTGTTTTTATATCCGGAGACCGGCACATCATAGGGGATCGCCAGAATATCGGCGGTATCCAACCAGGCAATTTTTTTATTACCATCCGTGTCATAGGCCACACCTACATAACCACCAAATTTAATGGTCTGGGTAAACTCACTACGTTCCAGTTCCCACGGGTGTCCATCACGTAACCAATGATCCGGTGCTTCTTGTTGGTAACCATTTTCAATCTCTTGCCTGAACATGCCGTATTGATAGCGAATACCATAACCCACAACAGGCAGTTGCAGTCGGGCACAACTATCCATAAAACAGGCGGCTAATCGACCCAGTCCACCATTACCCAACCCCGCATCCTTTTCCTTTTCTGTTATCTCTTCCAACCCCAGACAAAAGCCTTGCAACGCCTTCTTGACATCACTGGCGATATCCATATTCAACAAATGATTACCCAGTGCCCGCCCAATCAAAAATTCAAGGGACATGTAATAGGCCTTACGCACACCCTGTTGTTCATAACGCCGCCAGGTATTACCCCAGTCCACTACAATCCGATCACGGATAGTCAGAGCTATCGCCTCATAAAAATAAAGCGGGTCACAACCGGGATGTCGTCCAAGATGGTGCGTTAAATAACGATAAAAATCATTCGCCAGATGTTCAGGATCCGTCGACAGCTCAGGGATGGGATAAGAACTAACCTTACAAAAATCTACTTCATTCATTAATGCATACTCCGACATTACGCTCATATAAATTGATCATGTGTGATAAACGATCATTTAAACCCGGTTTAATCTGTTGCCATTCAAACCGCCATTGCCAGTTATTCTCAACCGTACCTGGAATATTCATACGGTGATCACTACCCAGCGAAAGAATATCCTGCAGCGGTAAAATAACCAACGGCGCAACGGATGCCAGGGCAACCCGATTCATTACCCAGGCAATATCGTCTTCATTAATAGCATCGACACCCAGATAATCCAGCAACTGTTCCCGATATGAAGGTTCCAGAGCTTGGTACCATCCACACGTTGTATCATTATCATGTGTACCCGTGTAGATCACACTACAGGCATCATGATTATGCGGCAAATAAGGATTGGTGGGGTTACCATCAAAGGCAAACTGCAGGATCTTCATGCCTGGCAGGTGAAAAGATTTGCGTAGATCAATCACCTCTTTTGTAATCATCCCCAGATCCTCGGCAACCACCGGCAATTCACCATAACTGTCAACTAATGCACTGAGCAGTTCATAGCCGGGCACCTTGATCCATGAGCCATTTACCGCAGTTTCTTCCATAGCCGGAATCTGCCAACAGGCCTCAAGTCCTCGAAAGTGATCAATACGAACCAGATCAAACATGGATAACTGTGTCCTGAAACGTTGCTTCCACCACTGAAAATCATCCTTTAACATATAGGACCAGTCATACAGAGGATTCCCCCAACGCTGCCCATCCTCCGAAAAACAGTCTGGAGGCACCCCGGCAACGACATCAAGCTCAACCAGATCATTGATCAAAAAGTTTTCCCGATGTGACCACAAATCAGCACTGTCATGCGCAATAAAGATCGGCATATCACCAAATAGACTAATCCCATAGCGGTGGGCATATTCACGCAACTCTTGCCACTGTTGAAAAAAAACAAACTGTTCAAATTCAATGTGGGCAATAAGACTTGATAATTTAAGCCTTACCTTTTCCAGTGCCACTGGATCTTTATCCCTGAAATCATGTGGCCATTGATACCAGGGGGCATTACCAAAATGTTGTTTGAGGGCAATAAACAGGACATAATCATGCAACCAGTAGGCATGTTCTTCTTTAAAGGCCTCCAGCTTTTGTAGCCAGAATTGATCGTTCTGCGCATAAAAGTGTGTGCTTGCTCGCACCAGGGCTTCACTACGATAGTCCTTTAACTTCATATCAATATCGATTTCATTCGCATCAAACCAGCCTTTATCAGCCAACCAGTCCAGACTGATCAATTGCGGATTACCGGCATGTGCTGACAGACATTGATAAGGAGAATCATCCTCATGTGTTGGGCCCAATGGCAACATCTGCCAGACAGTAATGCTACAGGACGCAAGAAACTCAATAAAACGGTAGGCCTGATGTCCCAGATCACCTTTAGCCAACGGGCCTGGCAATGAGGTAGGATGCAACAACACACCGGCACGACGTTGATCACTAAAAGAAAAAACAGACCTTACTGTATCTGTCACTGCTTCTTGCCAGGCAACATCGTGCCACTTGCCAGCGCATCACCACTACCAAATGAAAACGCCTTGTGCAAATAAGCCGGGGCGGGTTCATCCATGATCTGATAAAGATTGGCCAGATGCATACGATATTGTTTGTCAAATGATGCCACCGATTCTGCTGAGTTATACTCCCCGAACCACCAGAACCAGTCTGAACTCTCGCAGGTCGCCAACTGCATCTCTGCCCGTTTCCTGATATCAAGTGAAAGATTGTCTTCTGCCATCACCCGATCATAAACCTGTTTTACCGCAATCAGCATCTCCCAGGCGGTATTTTTATCCCGTTCACCAATCCAGGTAGAGAAGGTTCCATAGACCCAGCTACCCGCCACCAATTCCGGTAAGGTTGTTTTGTTACTAACATTCAGGAGATATTCGCTATAAGTCGTCATACGAATGCCCTTGTTCTCGGATAACTTTTTATACAGGGTCGATAAGAAATAGTAGGCATTTTCCGGATAATATTCCCATGCGTTTTCCCCATCCAGAATAATCGAGACAATGGCCTCTGGCTTATCTTTGCAACTCTCATGAATGTCTTCCAGATGACGTATCAGATTAGCAATCGCATCATCGGCATGCCAGTCTGAGTATTTAAACCCGATCAGATCAGACAAACCATCATCACGGAAAAACAGGCTGGGGGAAGTGTCACGATATTGATAGGTCTGATGCCGGCAATCGCTATCACTCATATTTGAACGACTTAATGAATTACGCAATACAGTCTCGCCACTGGCCATCCATTTTATATTCATATCGGACAGCAACTCGACCATCTCTCCACTAATGCTGCCTTCTGATGGCCAACAGCCCTGTGGAGGGAAGCCAAAGTGTTTCTTAAACACCTCTACACCCTTTTTCATATGCCATTGGCTACGTTGTTTTCCACCCGGATAGTCGTTCACCTCCGGCAAGGTCACATCCGGCATTGCCTGTTCTGCACTTTTTATATCCAGCAGCAATGGCACGATAGGGTGAGCATAAGGTGTCATCGATAACTCGATACGCCCCTGCTCCGCTAGATGCCGGTAACGACCAATAACGCCTGATATTAGTTCATGCATTAACTCAATCAGCAACCGTCGATCCTGTGGTGTATACAAGCCCCCCTTTTTCATCAAGGTTTTGACTCTGGAGTCCTGCCTTCTTACCGTTTCAGCAATCCATGACAGGTGATACCACACCAGCAGGTCAGCCAGGAACTGATCTGTGTAATAAGAAACCATAGCATGATCGACAAGGATACTTTTTGCCACTGCCGCCAGTTTTTTGAAGGGTTTGAAACGATTAATCAGGCGTTCTTCATTGGCGCGCAAACAAGATCTTATAATGTGAATACGCGCATTCGAACCCTGTGGCATTTCACTATTGGCCAGAGCCGCCATCAGGGGATCTCGTAAATCTCTTCCATAATGCAGGTAATTGGATAACTGCTGACTATAATCATCGATCTGCTCAAGTAAGACCGGCGCAAAATTAACCACGGCACGCGCCTGTTCACAATCCTCCAGATGAGCAGCCATATCCACATAATCCTTTATTGTATGCAGATAGGTCCACGGTAAATGGTATTCCCCAGTATCCAGGTTACGATACTCGGGTTGATGCATATGCCAATAGATAACCAGATTAAGGGGATGCTCCTGATCATCACTATCGGACATGGTGTCGATCCTGTCCTAACATATCGGGGGTTACCAGAACGATCCCGTTGGGGGTGACATGAAAACGTCGTTTATCCTCTTCTGTTTCTTCACCAATCACCATGCCGTCCGGAATATTACAGCCCTTGTCAATAACGGCATAGGAGATTCGGCAATGTTTACCAATAACCACATCGGGCAGAATCACTGAGGAATTAACAGTAGAATAATCCTGCACCATCACATTGGAGAATAACAGGGAATGATGAACGACGGCACCCGAGATAATACAACCCCCGGATACCATTGAATCCACCGCCATACCCCTGCGGTCATCCTCATCAAATATAAATTTTGCCGGTGGCAATTGCTCCTGAAGCGTCCATATCGGCCAGTCATCATCATATAGATTTAATTCAGGCGTGACTCCGATCAATTCCAGATTAGCCTCCCAGAAGGCATCGACCGTACCCACATCACGCCAGTAAGACTGTTTACCACTATCAGCGTCATTGAATGGATAGGCACACACCCGGTATTTCTCGATCGCAGCCGGGATAATATCCTTACCAAAATCATGACTGGATGTCGTCATATCAGCATCACGAATCAACTGTTCAAACAGAAAATCCCGGTTAAAGATGTAGATCCCCATCGAACACAATGCTATGCCTTCTTTACCAGGTAAACATTCGGGCTTATCCGGTTTCTCGGTAAATTTGTGGATCAGATTATTTTCATCCACACTCATGACCCCATAACCGGTTGCTGCCTCTGCCGAAACCTCGACACAACCAACAGTAATATCGGCGGCACTCTCCACGTGCTTCGCCAGCATGGCACCATAATCCATCTTGTAAATATGGTCTCCCGCCAGGATCAATACAAACTCGGGGGCATGTCGGCGAATAATATCCAGATTCTGATAAATCGAATCAGCGGTACCGGTATACCATGAAGTCTTGACTCTTTGCTGGGCGGGGAGCAATTCAATAAACTCACCAAATGCCCCGCGCAGATGTCCCCAGCCATGTTGCACATGCAGGATCAAAGAATGCGCCTTGTACTGAGTCAGGACACCTATCCTGCGAATACCGGAGTTAATACAATTAGATAACGGAAAATCAATAATACGAAACTTTCCACCAAAAGGCACCGCCGGTTTGGTTCGCCAGGTGGTTAGATTCTTCAGCCGTTCACCTCGTCCCCCGGCCATGATCAGTGCCAGAGTATTTCTTGTCAGGTTACTGATGTAACGTGGAGATTGTTGTGTATCCATAAACTTTCCCTAAACATATCATTGATAATGTACACGTAACTCAAGCACATCAAGTATAGTAGTGTCTCATCCAGCTACAGTATTGAATAAACTGTTCTATTTGTCGACTATATATGAGAACTATGACGAGAAAATGAAAAACGCTCACAATCCAGACTCCACCATGACGACTTTTATCAAAAACAAAAGTGATGATCTCAAAAAGATTGCTGCGGCCCGGCATCATGACCCCTTCTCTCTATTAGGTCTGCACCGTCACGCTGGACAAGCCAGCGTCTGTATCTATGCGCCTGATGGTGAGCATCTTACGCTTGGCTCCGGAACTTTGCCAATGGCGCGCATCCCCAATAGTGATTTTTTCTTCTGGCACGGTGATGATCAGGCTATAAGCGATCATTATCAGGTCACTATGATCGATAAACAGGGTCTAACAAGAGAATTTCACGACCCCTACTGCTTTCCCGCACAGATCAGTGATAATGATATTTATCTGTTTGCCGAGGGCAAACACTGGTATGTCTACAATACATTAGGGGCCAATGCACATAGCGTTGCCGGGATTGAAGGCACCCTGTTTGCTACCTGGGCACCGAATGCTGAACGAGTCAGTGTTATTGGCGATTTCAACCGCTGGGATGGTCGCAACCATCCCATGCGCTGCCGTGGCAGTAGCGGTGTATGGGAGATATTCATCCCGGAGCTATGCGCCGGGGCATTGTATAAGTTTGAGATACGCAATCGTCAATCGGGCGAGGTCATGCGCAAGATTGATCCTTATGGTCGACAATTTGAATTACGACCTGAAACGGCCTCCATCATCTGTCATCAATCGACTTACCAGTGGTCTGATCAGGAATGGATCCAGGCACGCGCACAACATGACTGGCTCCATCAACCCATGTCGATCTACGAGGTTCACCTCGGTTCATGGCAACGGGATGAACAAGGCGATTTCCTCAATTATCGAGAACTGGCGCATCGTCTGGTGGCACATATGCAGCAGACTGGCTTCACCCATATTGAGCTGCTTCCCATTACCGAACATCCCTTGGATGCCTCCTGGGGCTATCAGACCACAGGGTATTACGCCCCCACCAGTCGCCATGGCTCGGTTGATGACTTTCGCTACTTTATTGATTATTGCCATCAACACCATATCGGGGTCTTGCTTGATTGGGTGCCCGCCCACTTCCCCAAGGATGCACATGGTCTTGCCCGTTTTGATGGTAGCGCCCTCTATGAACATGAAGACCCTCGACGTGGGGAACACCGTGATTGGGGCACTCTGATCTATAACTACAACCGTAATGAGGTTAAAAACTTCCTCATTGCCAGCGCCTTGTTCTGGCTTGAGGAGATGCACTTAGATGGTCTACGGGTCGATGCTGTCGCCTCCATGCTCTATCTAGATTACTCACGGGAAGCGAATGACTGGATACCCAACATTCATGGTGGCAATGAAAACATTGAAGCGGTCGCCTTTATGCGGGAACTCAATGCACTCACCCATCAGCGCCATCCGGGCACGATGATTATTGCTGAGGAATCGACTGCCTGGCCACAGGTCACCAACCCAACCGATAGCGGTGGACTGGGCTTTTCCATGAAATGGAATATGGGCTGGATGCACGATACTCTGAACTACTTTGCCAAAGACCCGGTGCATCGAACGCACCACCATCAACAACTCACCTTTGGTTTGCTCTACCTGTTTACCGAGAACTTTGTATTGCCCTTTTCTCATGATGAAGTCGTACACGGCAAGGGTTCCATGATAAACAAAATGCCGGGGGATGAATGGCAACGCTTTGCTAATCTGAGGCTGCTTTATACCTACATGTTTACCTACCCGGGTAAGAAATTGTTATTCATGGGCTGTGAATTCGCTCAGGGCAATGAATGGAACCATGAGCAGGCACTAGACTGGTATACCCTGCAATACCCTGGTCATAACGGCGTTAAACAACTACTCAGCGACCTCAACCATTTATACAAAAAAGAGGCTGCATTGCATCGCCATGACTTTGAGGAAAAAGGTTTTTCATGGCTTAATTGTGATGACAGCCAGCATTCCATATTATCCTATGAAAGAAAAACCGATAATGAAACCATTATTACCGTATTAAACTTTACCCCTATTCCTAGAAATCACTATCGTATCGGTGTATCCGATTCCGGGAACTACCATGAGATCTTTAATTCTGATGCCGAGGTCTACAACGGCAGTCAGCATGGCTACAATGGTAATATAGTTGCAGAACACACCGCCAGCATGGGGCACCCCTGGTCTATTACCCTAACCCTTCCTCCACTATCAGGCATTATTATCAAGAGAAAAAATGAATAAGATTTTATATATTACCAGTGAGGCCTACCCATTAATCAAGACCGGCGGTCTCGCCGATGTATCTGGCAGTCTACCGCGTGCACTACAACTGCTTAAACAAGATGTACGCCTGTTACTCCCTTATTATCCCCAGGTTCAACAGCAAGCGGGTAAGGTGAAACTTATTGATGAACAGGAACATTATGGTCATCAGGTAAGAGTTCTAGAGACACGTCTACCCGGTAGCCGTGTCACTGTCTGGTTGGTTGACTGCCCTGCTGCCTTTGACCGGCCTGGCAACCCCTATGTGGATACGGATGGTAATCCATGGTCAGATAACGCCTTTCGTTTCGCCTTGTTCTCACAGGTTGCGGTACAGCTTGCCCTCGGTAAAGGTCACCCTGCTTGGCAACCGGATGTGGTGCATTGCAATGACTGGCAATCCGCACTGATACCCGCTCTTCTTAGTCAGCATGAACAGCGTCCCGGTAGTGTTTTTACTATTCATAATCTAGCCTATCAGGGGCTATTCAATTACCAGGCGTTTATTGACCTGGGTCTACCCGATACATTATGGGGCATGAATGGGCTGGAGTTTCACAAGCAGTTATCTTTTATTAAGGGTGGGCTCATCTATGCTGATCGCATTAACACCGTTAGTCCAGGTTATGCTATTGAGATCCAGCAACCTGAATTTGGTTACGGGCTGGATGGTCTCCTCAAACATCGACAAGATCGAGTCTCAGGCATCATCAATGGTATCGAGACCAAAATCTGGAATCCGGGCACTGATCCTTATCTGGAGCATAACTACAATTACCGGACACTCGCTCACAAGAGCCAGAACAAGACTTCACTACAGGCTGAACTAGGACTTCCCGTTGACGCCGATGTGCCGATGTTGGGTATGATCAGTCGTCTGGTTGAACAAAAGGGTGTCGATGTCATTCTGGATAGTCTGTCAACGTTACTACAGTGGCCGTTACAGATCGTCATACTCGGTAGTGGCGATAAAACCTACGAGTCACAATTAACACAATGGGCAGAACAACATCCCGATAAACTAAAGGTTATCATCGGCTACGATGAGGCTCTTTCTCACAGGATCGAGGCCGCTGCCGATATTTATCTGATGCCTTCAAAATTTGAACCCTGTGGACTCAATCAACTCTACAGCCTGCACTATGGCACCATCCCGGTGGTACGCAATGTCGGCGGTCTTGCCGATACCATCGTTAATGCCACTCAAGAGACCCTCGCTGATAACACTGCCAACGGCTTCTACGTCAAGGATAACACCCCGCAGGCCTTGTTAGAGACACTGGAAAAAGCACTAACCATCTATCATAAAAAAGATGAAAGCTGGCATCGCCTGCAACACACCGCCATGCAACATGATTACTCATGGAAGACCAGTGCCGAGAAATATATTCAGCTTTATCAACAAGCTATGCTTGACAAATCAAGGGGTCAGAGCTCTTGAAAAAATCATTAAGCCTATTTCCTAAGCCACGAGTGAATTTCAAGAGCTCTGACCCCTTGATTCACCTTGATTCATTTTTTAGCCGCAATAAAACAATCACTACGCCAAACACAGGCAAGCTGATCACACACTCCATTCAGCGCTGAGGCAAAGCAGGGGAAATTCCCCTCACGCATCTGAATCGCCTGAATCAGTTTTAATTTACTCATGCGCCCAGTTTTAATACCGAGTACTTTAGCCATACTACGAACCTCTGGCATCTTCATATCAATCATCTCCTAATGTATCGGGGACATATTATAACTCCGATAAGGCGGATGTATCCACAAACCAGATCAAATGTCCTACCTGGCTAATGGGTAAGGCAATCTTTTTTCTAACACGATCAAGCGCCTCAGCCTTGCCCTCCCCAGCCGCCAGCACAATTCTGAAGGAAGCGTCATGTAAGGCATTCATCCCCAACGAGACACGCTGTGAGGGAGGCTTAGGCGCATCGTCTACTGGCACCACCAGCGCATGTTCATTCAAGGCTGGGTTTCTTGGAAACAGGCTTGCGGTATGACCATCCTCACCCATCCCTAGCACGACAATATCCAGCGCATTAATCGCCGCTATTTCTTCTGCGTATTGCAAAGCTGCCTGTTCAGGCCCCAGTTCTGCCGGGATACGATGTATAGTCGAACTATCCGCATTGATTAAAGACCACAGGTTTTCATCAAGCATTTGATCGTTACGTTCGGGATGACCCGGCGGGTAACAACGTTCATCGGTAAGATACCAGTGAATACGCGCCCATTCCAATGACTTTTCAGCAAGATAACGTAGACACTGTGCAGGGGTACTACCGCCAGGCAAGGCAATATGACAGAGTGGGCGAGAGGCCAATATCTCCTCAATCCGGTCAGCAATAAACCAGGCGGCTTCCTGCGCTAATTGGTCGGCATCATCAAATCGGTTCCATTGTTGCATGGGCATCTAGAACTTAGTCCTCTTCAATTTATTGGTGCGTGGTACGCACCCTACCATGATATATCAGCTCGGCTTGTGCCAGCCACCGACACAGTCCTTCAACAGATCATCCATATCAGGAACATCCCAGCTGCCGGCACGATAACGTTCAATCGAAAAACGATCCTTCCAGTTATCGATCAATGGGGCAACGATATCCCAGGATTCCTCAATCTCGTCGGCATGAGAAAACAGGGTGGCATCACCGTTCAATACATCATGCAACAAGATCTCATAGGCCTCTGATACATCCTTACCATCCTTGGCATACGGTGCGCGCATCACCATACGCTGAATATCGGTCGATAGGCCAGGCATCTTCGCATTCATACGCAATACAATACCTTCATCCGGTTGTAACCTGAACACCAGGGCATTGGCTAATGGTTCAGTCGCATGACTATCGAACAGGTTAAACGGTGGCTTACGGAAGCGAATCATCACCTCAGAGGCCTTTCTCTGCATCCGTTTACCTGTCCACAGAATAATCGGCACACCCTGCCAACGCCAGTTGTCGATATAAAAACGCACGGCGGCAAAGGTTTCCGTTGCCGAATCCGGCGAGACATCGGCCTCACTCACATAGGCAGGCACTTTTTCATCATCAATCGTTCCCGATGCGTACTGTGCCGCTACTGCCTGACATTCATCATTGTCTGGATCAAGCCTGCGCACGGCACGCAATACCTTGATCTTTTCATCACGTATGGCATCGGCACTAAATTCAACCGGCGGCTCCATACAAACCAAGGTCATCACCTGCAACAGATGGCTCTGAATCATGTCACGCAGAGCACCGGACTTTTCATAATAATTGGCACGATACTCAATACCCAGGGTCTCCGCCGCGAAGATCTGGATATGGTCAATATAATTCCGGTTCCACAGAGGTTCCATAATACTGTTGGCAAAACGATAGACCAGGAGATTTTGCACACTCTCCTTACCCAGGTAATGATCAATACGATAGATCTGTGATTCATCAAATACTTCTTGCAGTTCCCGGTTCAGTGCCTTTGCTGATGCCAGATCAGTACCAATGGGTTTCTCAATAACAATACGACGATAACCCTCTGTATCATCCACCAGCCCGGCATCCTTCAGACCATTCGCGGTAACGCCATACCACTGCGGAGGGATCGCACAATAAAACATAGCGTTCTTGCGCCCCTCCAAAACCTCAAGGCTATCGGCCAGGTGTTGATAGGTCTCGGCATCCTCCAGGTTCCCGCCAACGATCTTTAACATCGTAGCAAAGGCCAGCCATTCTTCCTCAGTAGCCGCTTCTTCCAGGTTGTCATCCAGCCCGCCCCTGACCAGTGCTTGCCATTCTTCCATACTGCGACTATTGGCCACACCAATAATTCGACTCTGTGGATGAATAAGACCACAACGCACCATTTTAAATAATGCTGGCATCAATTTGCGCTTACTCAGATCCCCAGCGGCGCCAATGATTACAATATTGGCAGGATCAGCCTGATCACCATAACAGGCACCTCTATTATCGGTATCACTCATGAAGAAGCATCCTCATCATCGCTGGCGCGAACAGCATGCCCACCAAAACCGGCGCGCATAGCATTAAGCACCTTGCCGCCAAAGGCCGGGGATTGACGACTACGAAACCGCATTTGTAATGCCAAGGTTAAAACCGGTGTTGGCACAGCAAGATCAATTGAATCCTGTACCGTCCAGCGCCCCTCACCTGAATCATCAACATAATCACTCAGTGAAGAGAGAGCCTGATCACTGGCAAAGGCATCAGCAATCAAATCCAGCAACCAGGAACGCACCACACTACCATGCTGCCATATCTGTGATATCTGATGTAGGTCCAGCTCCATTTCCTTCTTTGCCTCCAACATCTCAAAACCCTCGGCATAGGCCTGCATCATCCCGTATTCGATCCCGTTGTGCACCATCTTGACATAGTGTCCTGCACCCGCCGGGCCCACATGTCCCCAGCCTTGATCGCTCGCCGGGGCGAGTGTCTCCAGCACAGGTCGAATCATATCAACCGCATGATTGCTACCACCCACCATAATGCTATAGCCATTCTCCAGCCCCCAGACACCCCCTGAGGTACCCGAATCGACGAAGTGTATATCCTGTTCCAGCAGACGTTCAGCACGTTGTTGGCTGAGTTTGAAATTGGAATTTCCACCATCAATAACCAGATCTCCAGCAGTTAGACCCGCCTCCAGCAATGCGTCGATACTGGAATCAACAAATTGATGCGGCACCATTAACCAGATAGAACGAGAACCAGACATTTGGCCCAGCATGGATGATAAACTATCTGCTGCGGATACCGCCTCCAGTTCCTCGGCCAGAGCGACAGCCGTCGCCGTATCCACATCATAGGCCACCACCTCATGTCCACCCCGAACCAGGCGACGCACCATATTGGCACCCATCTTGCCCAAACCAACCATTGCTATCTTCATTAAGTAATCCTCACTTTATTGGTTATTGCTACCCACTGCTATCCCGTTAACTCGTCATTCCCGCGCAGGCGGGAATCCATAAAACCGTGGTGCGTAGTACGCACCCTACCCCTATTGATCCATAATCCACCCACATACTAAACCCGCTTCAACAAATTTAATACCCTTTCTCCAAAACGAGGGTCTGGTTCAACCTGCAACGGTACAAACCAGGCACATTCAAGTCCCAAACGACTGCATTTAACGGCATCCTTAGCCGTCATTAATATCGGTTGATCATCATCAAATGCCAACTCCTCACGCACAAAGGCATGATGATCAGGAAAGGCATGAACATCAATAGACAATCCCTTTTTTTCCAGTGCTTGAAAAAAGCGTTGCGGTTGCCCTATACCGGCAACCACGTGCAGCGGTTGTGCCCCGAATGCCGTTAAGGCCTGACATTGATCAGGCTGATCCAGACGACAAGCGGTATTAATTGATGTCTTCATAGCAAACTCGCGTACCCCGGCAAGACCATTAGCCACCACAATATCGACTTCCTGTAGACGCTCCTGTGGTTCTCGTAATGGCCCGGCAGGCAAACAACGACCATTCCATAAACGACGCACACCATCAATTACAGCTATCTCGATATCCCGCTGCATCGCATAGTGTTGCAGGCCATCATCACTGATGATCAAATCACAGTCATGATACTCCAGTAATGCCTGTGCTGTATCAACTCGATTCGGACCGACTGCAATGGGTGCACCGGTCTGACGCGCCAACATAACCGACTCATCACCCACCACATAAGGATCACTATCAGCCCTTACCTGCTGCGGCCATTGACTCGCCTTGCCCTTATAACCACGCGAGATAATTCCAGGTTTAAAACCCTGTTCAATAAGAAAATGATAGAGCCAGACAATCAACGGCGTCTTACCAGTGCCACCCACTGTGATATTGCCAACCACAATCACCGGCACATCCAGTGCAGTGGATGTTAGTAACCCCCATTGATAGGCCTTACGCCGCAATAACACCAGCAAGCGAAATAATGCGGATAATGGTGTCAATAAAATCAGCCAGCTACGACGGTGATACCACGCATCCTCAAGTCCATTCATGGTGACACCTGAACATCAATATCTCCAGATGCAAACTGCATCCGATACAAGGCCGCATAATAACCATTTTTTTCCAGTAATTCATGATGCTTGCCAGTCTCTACAATAGCGCCCTGATCCATCACTACGATACGATCCGCATTTTCAATCGTCGATAAACGATGCGCAATAATCACTGTTGTTCGATTTTTTATCAAGCGATCAAGTGCTTCTTGTATCATACGCTCTGACTCAGTATCCAGTGCCGATGTTGCCTCATCCAGAATCAGGATAGGCGCATCCTTGAGCAATGCACGGGCAATCGCTATGCGTTGTTTCTGTCCCCCGGATAACAAGGCACCCTGATTCCCCACCTGGGTATTCAGACCATCAGGCAAGGCCTCAATAAAACTCCAGGCATTAGCATTTTTTGCCGCATCAATCACCGCAGATTCCGTTGCCTGTTCCAGACTACCATAGGCAATATTATGCATAATGGTGTCATTAAACAGGCTAACATGCTGGCCAACGACCGAGAATTGCCGACGTAGATCATCCAGCCTGTATTCATTTAAGGCCAGACCATCGAGACAGATAGAACCACGTCCAGCATCATAAAAACGCGGCAACAAATGCGCCAAAGTAGACTTGCCACTACCTGAACGCCCCACCAGTGCCACCGTCTCTCCCGCTTTAATGGTCAGATTAATATCGCGCAGCACTTCACCTTTATCTTCATTATAAGCGAAGCCCAGTTGTTGAATCTCAATCAAGCCCTTTGCCCGCACTAATGACTGCGTACCACTATCCTGTTCCGGTTCTGCATCCAGTAAAGCAAACACACTAGCGGCCGCCGCCAAACCCGCCTGTAGACCCGCTGTCACCGTCGTTAGCCGTTTAATCGGTGGCAATAGCAACAACATAGCCGTAATAAATGAGATGAAACCACCTGGGGTAATCTGTTCCAGCATGGCATCAAGAGTGGCAAGATAAATAACCCCGGCCAGGGCACAGGCAGAGATAAACTGTATACTAGCGACACTAACCGAACTGGTCAGCACCATTTTCATTCGTTGCTGACGATTACGTTCATTGACTTTATCAAACTGCCCGGCTTCATAAGACTGCCCGGAGAAGCCCTTAATTACTTCCTGAGACTCAATAGCCTCGGTTGTGATCTGAGTCACTTCACCCATCGAAGTCTGTATTGCCTTACTGATACGACGAAAGCGTTTACTGACATAACGAACCAGAATGGTAATCACCGGCCCAAGAAAAAGAAATATCATTGCCAGAAAGGTATTGATATAAAACATCCAGCCCAGTAAAAAAAGGATCGTCATGGAATCACGAATCAGAATCGTAATAACGTTGGTTGTTGCCTGTGCCACCTGTTCCACGTTGTAGGTAAACTGTGAGACCAGTTGACCATTATTACCTTCATCAAAAAAGCGCATGGGCAATAACATCATACGTTTAAACATTGCAGCCCTGATCTCTGTAACAACACGCCTGCCCACCCACGCCATCCCATAGTTGGAGACAAAACCACTCAGGCCACGCACCAGAAAAATTAGTATCAGCCAGACCGGCACCCACTTTATCGTGTCAGCATCCTTTTCGACGAAACTGCCATCCAGCATGGGTTTCATTAATGCAGCAAAGGCCGTATCCGTTGCTGCATAAGCAACCATACTCAGGATTGCCAGGATAAAGATACGCCAATGCGGCACGACATAGCTTAATAAACGACGGTATAAAATAATCGAAGAATCAGGATCCGGTTTAGTCATTACGTACTTTGCCAATATTATTTTGCCGCCATGGTTGCTAATGAGACCTTTGACAAACCTTGTCGACTCACAACATCCATTGCCGTAATTACGGCCTGGTAAGGGGTACGCGCATCAGCACGTATGAGTACCGGAAGATCCTTTTGTTCACCGGCAACAGCAGCAATTGCGGTAGACAATACCGATAATTCTGTACTAGCGAGATCCTTGTCATTCACACTATATTGTCCCTCTGCATTAATAGTGATACTAAGGGGTTGATCAATACTCTCGATAGGTGCGGTAACACTTTCGGGCAGATCCACATGCATCAAGGCCTCTTTCTCAAAGGTCGTGGACACCATAAAAAAGATTAATAATAAAAAAACAACGTCAATCAGAGGGGTTAGATTAACGTCCAACTCATCATTCTTTTTCATACGAAGATTCATTTTTTGATGTCCAATGCATTGTCTTCTGACTCACGTTCACCATGCATAATTTCAAGCATCTTCATTGCCTCTTCTTCCATCAACATCACCAACATTTCTACACGTCCACGGAAATAGCGATAGAACATCAGACTAGGGATTGCAACGACCAAACCAGCAGCCGTGGTCAATAAAGCTTCGGAGATCCCGCCCGCCAATGGTGCTGCATCACCGACCCCTTGCGTGGTAATCGCTGAAAACACCTTGATCATACCAATGACTGTACCTAATAAACCGAGTAAAGGCGTGGTTGCGGCAATGGTACCCAAAGTATTCAGATAACGTTCCAGTTCATGGATAACATGACGACCTGAGTCCTCGATGGCCTCTTTCATAATCTCTCGACTATGACTTCTATTAGTCAAACCGGAGGCCATAATCTTACCCAGAGGAGAAGATAATTGAAGATCCTGCAAACGTGCGTTATTCAGTTCATTATTACGTATCCAGGTCCATATCTGAGGCAATAGATCCTGTGGTGCTATGCGTTGAACCTGCAAACTCCACAGACGTTCCCCTATAATAGCCAGGGCAACCACTGAACAAATCAATATAGGCCACATTAACAGACCACCCGCCTGAATAAGCTCAAACATATATTTTCACCTGATATATTCCTTTCACTTAATATTTCTTCAAGATTTCAGGTATCATACTGATATAGACTCTGATCTGGAACTAAATTATATCCCTTAAAAGGTAGAAAACAGTTTATTCGTCCACATAACACTTATAATTTGATCGATATTTATACCAGGAAGACCTTCATCACCATGGAAAACCCGTTCATAAACAACCCGCACATGCTACATCTGGATGATCACGAGATCCAGCTCCTGGTGGATACTTCCAATGCCATCACCAGCCAACTCAAGCTGGATGTGGTGCTTAAACTTGTTACCCAACACACCAAAGCCCTGATTAACGCCAAAACAGTATTGCTCCCGATTCTTAACAAGGATTGTACCGAATACACTTATGCTGCTGGCTGTGGTGAAAATACAGAAGAGATTATCGGCGAATCCCTTCCTGTTAATTTCGGCGTCTGTGGCTGGGTATGGAAACACAAAGCCCCGTGGTGGACCGGTGTCCTGGATGATATGAATGAACAGGATCGTGAGGTATGGAGAAAGGATGCCGAAACCATAATAATGATCCCCTTAATTGGTAAAAGAAGGCTGCTTGGTGGACTAACCGGGATGCATAAGGAAGGCGGCGGTAAATTTGATGAACGTGATCTAAGCATTCTAACCATCTTCGCCAGCCAGGTTGCCATTGCCATTGAAAACGCAATGGCCGTGGAGGAACTGGAAGAGGCACAAAAATTATCCGAGCAATACCTGAAGAACCTGAAGGCCAGTAATTTTAAATTGGAAGAAGCCAACCGTGAACTCAAACAACTGGCTCTGTATGATCACCTGACCGGAATCCCCAACCGTTTTCTGTTACTGGATCGACTGGAACAAAATCTACGGCAGGCAACACGTAGCAATGAGCATCTTGCTGTACTAATGATTGATCTGAATAAATTCAAGGAAGTGAACGATAATCTGGGTCACGAAACCGGTGATCAATTACTCAAACAGGTTAGCACACGTCTGCAAAAGGCCATCAGGAACAGTGATACCATTGGCCGCCTCGGTGGTGATGAGTTTGCTGTTGTTTCACATAATGTAGATAAGGAATCAGCTCAAGATGTCGCCAATGCCCTGTTGATGGCTCTTGAACCCGCCTTTGAGATTGAAAACCATCACCTGTTTCTGGATGCCAGTATCGGTATCGCCATTTACCCTGACCATGGTTCCGAAGTATCAACATTACTAAAATGTGCTGATATTGCCATGTATTCAGCTAAGCAAAACAAGGACGGTTATTTCACCTATTGCCCGGATGCGAATCAGGCTCAACATTCCCGACATAGCCTGATGAGTGATCTGAGAGATGCCATACAAGAAGATCAACTGGAACTATATTACCAACCTAAACTGGATCTCCACAGCGGAAAGATCACCGGGGTTGAAGCACTTAGTCGCTGGAACCATCCTGTTCACGGGTTTATTCCACCCAATGACTTCATCCCTATCATTGAACAGACACGATTGATACAGTCCTTTACCTCCTGGGCATTGAACAAGTCGATGGAACAATACACCTTATGGTACCAACAAGGAGTCGACCTAACGGTCTCTGTTAATCTATCGGTACAAAACCTGCGCGACCCCAATTTGAGCAATGAGATTCACGACCTTCTGAAAAAATGGAAGATACCGGCCAAGCAACTCATTCTAGAGATCACAGAGAGTGCCCTGATGGATGAACAGCGCATTATAATGGATAACCTCAAGCAGCTGGAACAACTCAATATCCAACTCTCTATTGATGATTACGGCACCGGTTATTCCTCCCTGAGCCATCTTAAAAAATTAACAGCCTACGAACTAAAGATTGATCGCAGCTTCGTAGAATACATCCATGACAGTAAAAAAGATCACGTCATCATACAATCCACCATCGAATTAGCCCATAGCCTTGATATGTTGGTCACCGCTGAAGGCATTGAAGATATTAAGACTCTTAACACCCTGATGGATATGGGGTGTGATATGGCACAAGGCTATTATATTGATCGCCCCATGCCAGCCAGTGAAATACCACAGTCAATCAACAAAAAAACAATATAACCCCCTGCTCTCTGTGTACCTCTGCGTCTTGGAATGGTGCGCAGTGCGGCACCCTACCTGTTTTGTCATCCTCGCGCGGGGGGATCTTAATGCCAATAACGTTGTGCAACATCACGATAACGTTCTATCCGTAGTGCCTGTCCTGATTCATTCAGATAAAACGTAATCGCCCCTTCCCTGGCACTATTCATCACCGTTACCCCATGTTCCTGATAACGTTTCACCACCTCTTCAGCGGGCAAACGAAATCGATTTCTATAACCAGAGGAGATCAAGGCATACTCCGCATTAACGGCCGCTATAAACTGTATGCCCGATGAAGTCTTGCTGCCATGATGCGGCACTACTAAAACACGTGCTTGTAACAATGCTTTATTAGTCGCCAATAGAATTTCTTCAGCTTCTTTTTCAATATCACCTGTCAACAACATTACATCGCCATTCGATGCCTCAACCCTGAGCACACAAGAGGCATTATTACCCGAAAGTCCACCTTCATCAGAGGGGTACAAAAACAGGAAGCTTACACCATCCCACTGCCATCCATCACCTTTACGACAATGTGTGTATTTAATCCATTCCAGTCCTTTGTTTACGCTAGAATAGACTTTGTTAATATCCAGCAACTGATACAATGAACGCGCCCCACCCATGTGATCATTATCACCATGACTGATTACTAAATAATCAATCGTATCAATCCCCTTGGCCGTCAAAAAAGGGGCGACAACACTACGCCCCATATCATAGCTATCGCTATATCGAGCACCGGCATCAAACACCAGCGTGTGTGTTTTTGTTCGCACCACCAGCGAAGTTCCCTGCCCCACATCCAGCAGCGTTAACCAGACCGCACCAACAGAGGGGCGTGGTTGATCCATCAATAAAAGAGGCAACAGGATGAATAGACCTAATAGATGCAACGGCACCGTTCGAGGGGATAATAACAACAATAAACCGGCAACAACCAGGGGCAACAATCCTAATAAAGGAGCGGGAGAAAACCACTGTGATAACGGGATTTGCGCACAATACTCAAGAAACACCCATATCCAGTCCATAGTCTGAACCGCTAACTGTAAAATAAATCCTGCCAGCGTTTCATCCAGCAGTAATAGAGCCGTGCCGATCAGACTTAATGGCACGACCAGTAGGGTCATCCACGGAATTGCCAATAGATTCGTCAAGGGTGACAACCATGATGCCTGTTGAAAAAACAATAGACTCGCAGGAACCAATGCAGTCGACAACATGAGTTGAAGACGACCATATTTTAACCACTTACCGCCATCACCTGAATCAGACAACAGCAAATAAAAGATACTATACAACGCCAGGAAGGATAACCAGAAACCGGCGGACAATACAACGGCTGGATCTATGAGTAAAACGATTATCAATGCGCTGGACAAGATGTGAAATGGATTGATATGACGTTTCAATAACGTCGCAGAAAAGAACATCAACACCATTATCAAGGCACGTTGTGTCGGCACAGAAAAACCGGCCAGGGCAGCATAAATCAAGGCCACAATCATTGCAGCAAGGGATGAGATGGTGTTGACCGACCATGGTCTTTGCAATAATCGCCCTATAATAAGCCCTCTCATCAACAGCCTGGTTAATAGGTAAACAAAACCGGATATCAGACCAATATGCAAGCCTGATATCGCCATCAGGTGTCCAGTGCCGGTAATGCGTAACACATCCCATTGGTGGGTAGTAATACCCCTACGCTGACCGATGGTGAGCGCTGGAATAAAGGCCGCCGATGCATCGTCCGAGAGCAACTTATTCAGGCGCATTGCCAGATGATAACGCCAGTAGGTCAACGGATAAGCCCACCTATCCTCTCGTAACAGCCGATTCATAGCATCCTTGCGCACATAACCACTGGCCTGAATCCCAGCCCTGAACATCCATTGTTCATAATCAAAGCCACCCGGATTCAACATCCCGTGAGGTCGCTTCAAACGCACCCTGAACTGCCAGAATTGCCCCGGCTCAAGCGATGCCTGACTGTAATACCACGACATCTTGATGCGTATCGGAAAGTCCTGCCCGTTAGAATCCTCCAACCGTTGTTTGACATCAAATAGAAAAGATTGTCGACGAGCACTATGATCCGGAATGGAAGCAACATAACCCTGCACCAATAGATCCTTACCCTCAAGCTCTTTGGGTAGACGTTTATCCAACACCTGTGCGGCATTAAACCATGCCCAGTAGAAACCAAAGATCATCCATGCTAGCCAACGAGTTGATGTGCGTACAAGGCACAATGGCAACAATAACAGACCATATAGAAAATAATATTCAGGTAATTGTGAGAAAAATTGCAGGCTGCCAATACCCGCCAATAGAGCCAGACTGTAGATAATCATATTCATCCTTGAATAAAAAGTCCTTATAGATCTTTATTGTTACCCATGTAAGAGTATATAATTGATCAGAGGTTCCTCCAGCTATGCCGAAAAGATTATTTAAAAAATATCTCCCCGATCATCAGCAATTAAAAGAACACAAGTATCTATCCTGGTTTGGCGACCATCTACTAGACCCTCATCTTTGGCATCTAAGCCGTCGTTCACTGGCGGGCGCCGGGGCTGTCGGCATTTTCTGTGCCTTTATCCCTATGCCCTTGCAAATGATAATTGCAGCAGGATTCGCCATTATTTTTCGCGTCAACCTGCCTTTTTCTGTGGCACTGGTATGGATAACCAACCCCTTAACCATGGGCCCCATATATTACACCACCTATAAACTGGGTGCCTGGATGTTAAACTCACAGATACTGGAATATGATTCAGAAAACACCTTTGAATGGTTGGTCAGTGTAATGGATCAGATATGGCAACCTCTACTACTAGGTAGCTTTGCTACCGGAGCCATCCTCGCTACCATTGCCTACTACGGCATACTCTGGATCTGGGGTTACCAAGTACTCAAAAAATACAAAAATAGACATATATGAATATCAGAACACAATGTTACTCTACCAAATGAAGCACCCCATCCCTCAGTTCAAGGATACGATCCATACGCTGGGCCAGAGTCATATCATGCGTCACCACAATAAAACTCACGCCCATCGACTGATTGAGTTCCAGCATCAATTGATAGACCTGTTCCGCATTCTGATGATCGAGATTACCCGTTGGTTCATCCGCCAGCACACAACGCGGATGCGTCACCAATGCCCGGGCAACGGCGGCTCGTTGACGCTCACCACCGGATAGCTCTCCGGGTTTATGTAAGGTACGTTGTTCAAGCCCCACCCTGGCCAACATGGCTCGTGCCCGCTCCTGTGCCTGTTGACCGGATAGCCCACCGATAAGGAGTGGCATCGCAACATTTTCCAGCGCAGTAAATTCAGGTAACAGATGATGAAACTGATAAACAAAACCCAGCAACTGATTCCGTATCGTCCCACGTTCAGCATCCGTTAACCGACTGATATTATGTCCCGCAATAAACACCTCACCAGCACTGGGCTGATCCAGTCCACTCAACAGATGTAACAAGGTGCTTTTACCGGCACCAGAGGCACCAATAATCGCGATACGTTCACCCTGCTGTACTTCCAGATCAACCTGTTTGAACACTTCAACGCAGACATCACCTTGTGCAAATACCTTGCTCAATTTCCGGCAGGAAAGCACCACTTGATCACTCATAACGTAATGCCTCAACCGGGTGTGTGCGTGCCGCACTCCAGGCTGGATATAAAGTCGCTAAAAAACTTAACACCAGTGATACCACAGCAATTGACCCGACATCAGTCATCTCAAGTTGCGATGGTAATTGGCTAATATAGTAGACATCCGGCGGCAAAAACTGCACACCAAAAAATCGTTCAATAGCCGGCACCAGAGTCTCAACATTATTAGCCAATGCGATACCACTCAATACCCCAAGCAAGGTGCCGACCAGGCCAATAATGATCCCCTGTACCAGAAACACCCCCATCACCGAGCGCGGACTCAGACCCAGAGTGCGTAGAATAGCAATATCGGATTGCTTATCCGTCACCACCATCACCAGGGTGGAAACGATATTAAATGCTGCCACTGCCACAATCAGCGCAAGGATGACAAACATAACCTGCTTCTCGGTTTTAATCGCACGAAAGAAATTAGTATGCTGCTGCGTCCAATCGGAGATTCGATAATAACCCTGCATCTCATTGGCAATATTACGCACGATTGCTGGCGCATCAAACATGTTGTCAAAACGAAGACGTATACCCGTCACTTGATCCTGCATACGAAACAGGCGTGCAGCATCAGCCATATGGGTTAATACAACACCGCGATCATATTCATACATCCCTGCTTCAAACAAACCGGTCACTATAAAACGACGTAAGCGCGGTAAACCACCGGCAGGCGTAACAATGCTTTGCGGACTCACGATAGTCACCCGATCACCGACATCAACACCCAGCGTCCAGGCCAACTCCTTACCCATAATAATCCCGTATTTCCCGGCCACCAGTGAAGTTAGCTCACCCTTTTTCATAACCTTGTCAAAATCAGAAACAGCCGGTTCCTGTTGTGGCAGGATGCCGCGCAGAACAACCCCGGCAACCTGTTTGCCGTGCGTAATCATCACCTCACCACGAATGTAAGGAGCCGCACCCTCCACTGTTTCATGCGCCCTTACCTGCTTAATAATCTCCTGCCAATTATCCAGCCCTCGACCCGAGGCGCTGATGGTGCCATGCGCCGCCATACCCAGGATGCGTGAACGCAACTCTTCCTCAAAGCCATTCATCACCGACAACACGGTGATCAATGCCATCACCCCCAGGGCAATACCCAGCATCGAGGTCATGGATATGAAGGAGATAAAATGATTGCGGCGTTTGGCACGCGTATAGCGTAAGCCGATAAATAATTCGATTGGTTTGAACATAGGATGCTATTAGATCACAAAATCAAGGGGTCAGAGCACTTGATTTTAAAATCAAGAGCTCTGACCCCTTGATTCATCGCTCTGATCAAGATTCCGAGATCATTATTATCAATAATATAAGGTGGCATAATATAGAGCAGATTATTAAAAGGTCGAATCCATACCCCCTGCTCGACCAGAAAGGGCTGCATCCACGCCATATCAATCTTCTGTTTGAACTCGATCACACCAATAGCACCCTTGACACGCACATCACGCACATGATCAAAATCAAGGTTGCACATCAAGCCAACTGTTAACTGTTGTTCAATATTAGCGACCTGTTGTTGCCAGTCACCCTCTAGCAATAACTCGACACTGGCAATGGCGACGGCACAGGCAAGGGGGTTTGCCATAAAGGTAGGGCCATGCATCAACACGCCCTGACCATCCGCCGATATTCCTTCTGCCACCCGTGTACTTGTCAGCGTTGCCGCGAGAGTCAGGTAACCACCGGTCAGCGCTTTACCCAGACACATAATATCCGGTTCAATAGCCGCCTGTTCACAAGCAAATAGCGTCCCGGTACGACCAAACCCGGTAGCGATCTCATCCACAATCAACAAGATATCATATTGATCACACAACGCACGTATTGCTGTTAGATATTGCGGGCAATAAAAACGCATACCGCCCGCGCCCTGCACCAGCGGCTCAAGAATAATGGCTGAGATCTCATTATGGGATTGTTGCAGACGCGTCTTGATCTCATCCAGTTCGCTATCCTGCCAAGAGTCATCATCGCGACAAACCGGGGCGGCAACAAAAAAGTGTTTTGCCAGCAGATGGGTAAACTGATGGTGCATCCCGCTCTCTGGGTCACAGACTGCCATGGCACCAAAGGTATCGCCATGATAACCCTGACGGATAGTCAATAGACGCGACTTTTGCGGATATCCCTGGGCAAACCAGAACTGTGTCGCCATCTTGATCGCAACCTCAACCGCCACTGAACCCGAATCCGCAAAAAATATATGTTGTAGCGAATCAGGGGTGATATCAATCAACAACCGCGCCAGATCAACAGCGGGCTGATGGATCAGCCCACCAAACATGACATGACTCATCTGTTCCATCTGCTGCTGTAGTGCCTGATTTAATCGCGGATGGTTATAACCATGAATAACTGCCCACCAGGACGACATGCCATCAATTAATTCTCTACCATCCTCCAGGCATAAACGCACCCCACTCGCCGAACGCACCGGCCATACCGGGCCAGGATTTGTCATTGAGGTATAAGGATGCCAAATATGATGGTGATCAAAACTCATAAGGTGTATATTAAAAGATGTGGTAATGAAATGATAACCTTTATCCACAAGGAGGTTGGCATGGCTACATTACAATTTCTCGGCGCAACCCGACAGGTAACCGGTTCCTGTTATCTAATTGAATCCGACCAGGGGCGTATTCTGCTTGAATGCGGCATGACGCAAGAAAACCAACGTCGCAAACCCACCACCGACAAGACCTTTCTATTTGACCCTAAGACCATTGATGCGGTTGTTATCTCACATGCACATATCGATCACTCGGGTCTGTTACCCAAATTGATTCGTGATGGTTTCCATGGCCCCGTTTACACCACCCCGCAGACCTTCGAATTAATGGAGATCATGTTAAAGGATTCCGCCTTTATCCAGCAAAAGAATGCCGAATGGAAAAACCGCCGCTCTCAACGTCATGGCGAAGAAACTGTTGAACCGCTTTATGATCTGGATGATGTTGAAAAGACCCTGGGTCTGATTCACACCGTTGAGTACGGCAAAAAAACTCAGATCCACCCGGATGTTGAAGTCTGTTTTAATGATGCCGGGCACATTATTGGCTCATCCATTGTTGAATTATGGGTTAAGGATGGCCCACATAAACGCAAGATCGTCTTCTCGGGTGATCTTGGCAACAAGAGTGATCCTCTGCTACAAGATCCCGAGTTAATCAAGGATGCTCATGTGTTATTAATGGAGTCTACTTACGGGGATCGCAATCACCGCCCCCTTGAAGATACCCTGATCGAGTTCCAGCAGATCCTCGATGAAGCGATGGAGGATGGCGGCAATGTATTCATCCCTGCCTTTGCTGTCGGTCGAACCCAGGATCTGATCTTCCACCTCGGGCGTTTCTATCAACATGGCACCCTGAAACAACAAAAGGTCTATCTGGATAGCCCAATGGCAACTGCCGTGAGCGGTATCTATGCCCATAACAGTCAACTATACAATGATGAACACCCCCATTTTAATGAACTGATCAAAGGTGGTTGGAAGAAATGGCTACCCATCCTGACCTTTACCCACAACACCGAAGAGTCTATGGCACTGAACAAAATCAGTGGTGGTGCTATTATTATTGCTGGTAGCGGTATGTGTACCGGTGGGCGTATCATGCATCATCTCAAACATAACCTCTGGCACAAAAGAAGCCATATCATCTTTTCCGGCTTCCAGGCTCGAGGCACAGTCGGTCGCGCACTGGTTGAAGGCGCTAAACACGTCAAGATTATGGGTGAAGAATTTGTTGTTCAGGCACAAACACACACCCTTGGCGGCCTATCTGCTCACGCCGGGCAAAATGAACTATTGGCCTGGGCAGGTCAGTTTCACGACCAGAAACCGCGACTCTATCTAATACACGGCGAACTGGAAAAGATGTTGATTCTACAAAATGAGCTCTACGAACGCTATGGTTGGCATGCGAGCATTCCCACTGTAAAAGACAAGATTAAACTATGATCACAGGTGTCGGGAGTTCTACTAATACATTCTACAAGTCGGGGGTCACCCCTGCCTTGTCTAATGATAATAAGCCCGCAGACTCTCAGACATCGAATAAAGACATTCAGGCAAGTGCCGACAAAAAAACCAATGAAGCCTCAGTAAAAACAGATCAAAAGAACCAGCCCACGAGCAAGAGTATTGAACAGGAACTGAGCCAATCCGAACTACGCCAGGTACAAACACTACAGAGCCGTGATCGAGAAGTTCGCAATCATGAACAAGCCCATCTAAGTGCCGCCGGCACCCTCGCCCAGGGTGGAGCCAGTTTCAGCTACAGCGTTGGCCCCAATGGCAAACGCTATGCCACAGGTGGTGAGGTGAGCATTGATACCGGCAAAATTAATGGCGACCCCAAGGCAACGATAAACAAGGCCGAGCAGATTCAACGTGCTGCGCTCGCACCTGCAACACCCTCGCAGCAGGATCGACGTGTCGCCGCCCGGGCAATCTCTATGGCACAGGAAGCACGCGTTGAACTCACCACCAATCCACCAACAGAGACGCAGGGCAATAAACGTATAGAAAAAGAAGCCGATCCCGCCACAGAAAAACCTCAGGTATCCAATAGTCGTCAGCAAAACCTCAAGCTAATGGAAGATGTGCAACGTAATTATCAGGTCACCGCTGGTACCAGCCTTTATGCCTGATTTTCGTTAGAAAAATTGTCAATAGCTCGCTATTAACTGCGTTTCCTGCCTCAACTTGCTTTACTATCATTCATTTCATCAGGCATTCTTTCAGTCTTCTTCATTCCAAGACCATCAGCTAATAAATCAATTCCATCAATAATTAATGAAGTCTTTTTGATTTCAAGGGCAGCAAAGCATTTTCTCCTATGCTTAGCAGAACCTTGAAACTTACTTACCGCTTCTTGCAAAGGCGACTTAACTGGATACGCAGCTTCTGCTTTAGCCACGGCTACATCTGGTATTTTATTTTGAAGTCTTAAAACGGCCAAATCAATCAAATCACGTGACTTAATAGATGTATCAGGCCAGCGATCAGCATTTGCTAAAAGTTTTTCAGTGCACTGATCTTCAAAGCTTAAGCATGGCACAGGTACCCAGTCAAATTCATCTGGAGCATTTAATGTTATCCTGGCCAAGGAGGATTTTTTGATGATATTTGTGATCAAACATTCACTTGCAACCAAGATCCTTTAGCCTTGGCAAGCGGTATTAAAAATGCTTTTTCATCACCTTCAAGATCAGCTAAAACACCTCTATATTCCCAACCTCGTTCATATCGGTTGAGAATCTCATCCTGGTCAAGCTGATTTATGTTGCCCAAATCCCAACAGACAGCTTCCAAAAATGGAAGCTTCTTCGGTTTTTGTAGATGGAAAACATCTTGCATATCGAGCCAACCTGTTGATAGAACACTTATTTATAAAATACTATCAAACAGTCTAGCACTAAAAACATCAGTTTTCTAGGATTGGAATGTAGCCTCTTTATATCTAACCTCGGAATAGTCATAGATGGGAAAATTACAGGAACGAGTAAGAGGCTAAGCAGTGATAAAAGATAGTTCCTGCTATAAATTTTCGAAAAAACCAAATCTGTTAAAAACAACTGAGAAATGGTGCCAGGACCGGAATCGAACCGGCACGGTGTTACCACCGAGGGATTTTAAGATTTTTGAGTGTTACTTTTAGGCTGTTTTAAGGTCTTGTATATTCTTTTTATTATCATATAATTACACCATGTTCTTGGTGTAAGTTGTTTGAAGAAATTTGTTCGAATTTGCCCTTATTTTAACGAAAGTGCCTACTCTACGCCTACACCAGATGTGAACGACTACCGGCTAAAGCCGGTAGCTTCAAATTACGGCTGAAAGCTGTTCATTCCGCCTGAAGGCGGGCTACAATACACTGAAGTCATCATCAGGGTCATTAGGCTTCTGGTTCTTTATGTATTCTTTCCACACTTC